>JBOFCM010000106.1:0-11206 GCA_051646055.1 Fusobacteriaceae bacterium | reverse complement strand
AGGCAGAAAACAATTTTAGTCGATCAGGAAAATCTTCCTGATTCCTACACAAAATGTCCCTGTACTATAAAAAAAGTTATGCTTCAAGGAGAAAATGAGATGAAAAAATACCTCTCTCACAAAACTTTGGAATGGCTATACCAGGAAGTTTACGGAAAAGTCCTTCCTAAGGAAGCTGAAGAGGAAACTCTGGAATGGTTTATGAAAAAAAACAGCAGCAAGGCATAATAAAAAGTCAGGGGATACCCATTGCGGATATCCCGTGACTTTTTATTTTAAAAACAGCTTTAGATTTTTTTTATTTTGTAATTTCCTTCAGACTCTGGAAGATATTCAAACTCTGGATTTAAACTTTTTACAAAGGCACCCAGCCAGGAGTTTCTTAGGCTGTAAAAAACTGCCACATCTACACCTTCTTTTGACCACAGATCTTTATGGACGCAGAGTCTTCTCTCCCAAGCAACTAAATTGTCCTCTGAAACAGACACAACGTTGACTCTGTCACAAGGCATTCCGTCTAGGATATAGTTGTTTACACAGTTGTATATATCAGGAGCACTTTCATACTTTCTTTCAGCATTGGCCTCTTCAGCTGCTGAAATTCCCTGTTTCTCAAAAACTTCTTTCAGTTTTTCAGCCCCGTGCTCGCTGTTTTTCAGGATAAAACTGACCCATGCGGCCATTCTTCCTTCAGAAGTGTGAATTCTGTTCTGAAGCCATCCATGAATATTGTTTGAATCTATAATCTCTTCTAGATTTTTGTTCTGAAGTTTTTTTCCGTATCTCTCTTCAATCTCGGTTCTTGCCTTTTCAGTGTCCAGCCCCATCTCAGAAGCAGACTGCACAATATTTTCCTCTAAATTCTCAAACCATAAAATTTTATTAAAAAGCCAGTAGTGTATCTTTCCCAAATGTAAACTCATGAGTCTCTCCCTTAAAAATTAATTTTGATTTAACTTCTCTAAAACCTCTGCAAGATTCAGTCCGTGAATCTCACAAGCCTGCTCCAAAGTCTCCATCTGTGATGAAGGACATCCGATACATCCCATTCCATAGCTCATAAGAATTTCTACAGCCTTTGGGTTCATCTCAATTATATTTCCTATTATAGTATCTTTAGTTATCATTTTCTTTCTCTCCTTTGTCTTCCAATAGTTTTAAAATATCTTTTCTAAATGTCTCTATACTGATTCTGTCTATAAAATGACCCAGCTTCTCTCCCATCTGACCATTTTCATTATAGTATTCCAGTGTGGTTTCCACTGTGTTGAAGGCCTCTTTTTCAGATAAATCTCTAATTAAAATATCCGCACTACGAGGATTGAATCCTGAACTGCCTCCAACCGTCACAAAAAACTTTCCGTCTATATCCACAATCACCCCGATATCCTTGGAATAAGCCCCTGTACAGGCATTTCTGCACCCTACAACAGCTATCTTAGTTCTGCATGGAAGCTCCATCCCATGAAAATCGTTGCTGATTTTCATCCCTATGCCTATTGTTGGGTATTTGGACCTCTTACAGTAGTTGGCCGGACAGATCTCCACATTTTTTACAGAGTTCTGACTCTTCACCGCAGGTTCCATGCCCAAATCCCTCCATATATGAGGCAGATCCTCTTCCTTCAGATTGGTTATCAGTATCCTCTGACCAGATGTAATCTTTAAAACACCCTCATATTTTTTTGCAGCTTCCCCTATTTTTATAAGTTTATCGGGAGTTATAAATCCCCCGGGAATATGGGGAGTTATCCCGTAAGTTTTTTTTCCGTTTTTTATTTTTTGTAAGTTTCCTCCGTGTATGCTCATCAGAATCACCATCCTTTCTATATATTACCTTTTTTTTTGAAAAAAATCAGTAACAGAGGTTACATTTTCAATTTTTTTTGAAAAATATAGAAAAAAAAGCCCAGCAGATATCTGCCAGGCTTAAATTTATAAAATTATAGAGATTTTATGTTTGTAGCAACTAAACCTTTAGGACCGTTAGAAACTTCAAAAGTTACTTCTTCTCCCTCAGTTAATTTTTTGAATCCGTCTTTTTGGATTTCAGAGAAGTGTGCGAATACATCTTTCCCGTCCTCACCAGTGATAAATCCGAATCCTTTTTCCTCATTAAACCATTTTACTGTACCTTTCATTGTGTACCTCCATATTATTTTTTTTGATGAAACAAATCACAAATCTAATATCTGCACAAAGATACCCTAAGATACTGTAAAACCTTTGAACCAAATTTGTTTTTTTCAATCATAAATATATTATACACTATTTCACACTAAAAGTATATTATTATTTTTAAAAACTTTATTTTCACAACTCTGTTAAAATCAGTTTTATTTTTTCATATGTAAAATATTCAGGCAGATACTCCTTTATAGGTTTCAGAAATTCTCTTCCCACAACAGCCACAGCCTCTGATACCAGTGCTTTCTCCTCTGGAGTATAAAAAGTTGAAAAATCCAGTTCAGGAGAAATCTCCTTGGCCTTAATCAGATGGTTCAGGACCGTCTGAACCTTGAGCCCCTGAAACTCCGCAATTTTTTCCAGAGAAAACCCCTCCAGAAAAAGTTCTCTACTCCTCTCCTGAGAAGGCCGGACCTGAGAGCTGACTTTTTTCGTGACAGCAGTAGTGTCGCCTGTTGTTTCAATATAAAGGTCAAGGATGGAAAGAAGAGCTTCTCCATATCTTTCAAACTTAATCTCTCCCATTCCGTTTATCTGAAGAAGTTCAGCTTTTGTTCGGGGCTTGTATTTGCATATCTCCACCAAAGTTTTATCTGAGAAGATGACATAGGGAGCCAATTTAGCTCCTGCTGCAGTTTCTCTCCTGTAATCTTCCAACATTTTAAACAGAGCTTCTCCCCTTTCTTCCTTCTGCTTTAGGGAGGAATCCCCCTCTGATATCCTCATAAAAAGCTGTTCCTGAGCCCTGAGAAAGGTGTAGGATTTTGCCGTGAGTCCCAGGACTGGATATTTTCCTTCAGCAGCCTGGAGAAAACCGTTTCCAATCATATAATCGATAATCGCCTTTATCTCCTGGGAGGTTTTGTCTTTCAAAGCTCCATAGGTGGACTGCTCATTCAAAGTATTTTCTCTGATTTTGGCTGTATTGGCTCCTTTCAAAATATCTGAAATCATTTTTGAACCGTACCTCTCCTTGAGTCTTCCTACACAGGAGATTATCTTCTGGGCCTCTACCGTTATATCGGTCAGTTCGCCTTCTGTCCTGCAGTTGCTGCAAGTGTCACAGGACTCCTCCAGGACATCTCCGAAATAATTTACTATATATTCTGAGAGACATCTGTTGGTCCTTGTATAGTTTTCCATAGCTGCCAGCTTCTCATATTTTATCTTTATCTGCTGGGAAGAAAGATGCTCATTTTCAATAAAAAGTTTCTGGAGAACGATATCCTTGGGGTTATATATGAGGACACACTCAGATGGAAGTCCATCTCTTCCAGCTCTTCCAGCCTCCTGATAGTAGCTTTCAATATCTTTAGGGATGTTGTTGTGAATAACCCATCTCACATTGGATTTGTCGATTCCCATTCCGAAAGCATTGGTTGCAACTATTATTTTTGCCCGGTCCAAAAGAAAATCCTCCTGATTTCTCATTCTTTCAGTATCAGACATCCCTGCATGGTATTTTGCCAGCTCTCTTTTTTTTGAAAGCTTTTCATAGATCTTGTCACACTCTTTTCTGGTGGAAACATAGATTATCCCACTCTCCCCCTGATGGTCCTGGATAAATTTTTCAATAAATTTTAGACTGTCCGCATCTCTTAAGAGGGAGAACTTAAGATTTTCTCTTCTAAATCCGTTTCTGAATATGTCTGCTTCAATATTCAAGCTGTCTAGAATATCCCTTGTAACCTCAGGGGTGGCCGTGGCAGTAAATGCAGTGACCACAGGGCTGTAATCCAGAGCCTTCAGAAGATTTTTGATATTCTTATAACTTATTCTGAAGTCATGTCCCCACTGGGATATACAATGTGCTTCATCCACAGCAATCTGGGAAATTTTCAGGTTCCTTATAACTGCTAAAAATCTTGAATTTTCAAGCCTTTCAGGAGCCACATAGATAATTTTGTACTTCCCCTTAGTGAGAGAGTCATAAATAATTTCGCACTGGGTATTTGAAAGACTGCTGTTTATAGAAACAGCAGAAATCCCGTTTTCATTCAGGGTATCCACCTGATCCTTCATAAGGGAGATAAGAGGGGAAACTACCAGTGTTAGCCCGTCAAAAATCAGTGCCGGGATCTGGTAGCAGATGGATTTTCCTCCCCCTGTAGGCATAAGAGCAAGAGTATTTTTTCCCTCTAAAATATTGTCGATTATCTCCTTCTGACCCTTTCTGAATTCCTCATACCCAAAATATTTTTTTAAAATCAATTTTTCCTTTTCTCCCATCTGAAAATTATCTCCTTCACCATTTTTTGTATATTTTCTAATTATACACCATTTTCCTCCAATCACTGCCTAAAAAATTTTTCTATCTCTTTTCTGTTCTCGGCCACTATATATTCTCCCAGTCCCGAAAGGGCATCAAAAATCTTGTAAGAGTATTTCAATTTTGCTGTCTCGTATTGGGGAAAATCTCCTCCCAGTTTCCCGGGAAAGGCCGATACCTTTTTCAGTTTTATATATATGACATTTGGCATTCCATCTTTTCCAGAAATAACTCCGAAAGCCTTGTCTTTCCTATTCATCACTTCCTTTATCTCCTGAGCCCAAGGGACAGCACCGTTCTTTTCTCCAAAATCCTTTACCAGTGCATCAAATTTCTGTTTTCCCTCTGCTGTTTCAGAATCATGCTCCGCATCACAGATAAAAATATTCTTGCATCCTCTAGATACTAGAGCTTCCAGTCCCAAGTTTTCATAGTGTCCCCCGTCTGAAAGTTTGAATTTTCCAGATTTAAGATTGGGGCTATAATTGATAAATTTTCTCGTTCCCATAAGAGCTATTTTTCCCCTATCAAAGCCAAGAGCCGCACCGGAACTGGCTATGGCATATTTCACTCTCAGCGGTTCCAATTTTCCCATAAGAGTTCCTTTGGGAGTTTTTATTTTCACATTAGATTCAAAACTTAGAAATTTGTTTCCGCTGTAAAGAGGGGTGAAATCAAATCTCTGGGTGATGTCATCTGAATCTGGATTGTAGGCAGCTCCTATTATGAGATAGGGTCTTGTGTCTGAAAAAAAGTTTTTTTCCTCCAATAGAAGATCCCAAGAATTTTTTCTGAAAGGCAGGATAAAATTCTCCTCTAGGGTCTGGGCTATAGTATCGCTGGTGCTGTTGACAATCAGGGATTTAAAAATCCAGGGTAGCACTTTGTCCAGGTCTAAAAAATGGTCATTGAGATTTTTTTTTAGAATATCTCCCTTAAAAAATTCATCCAAATCTTCAGCCACAGAGTAAGCAGTACCTATCCATGCTCCTCCCGAGACTGTCGACAGATAATCTGTTTTTTCCAAACACCCAAGTTCATGGAGCTTTTTCAGAACTCCGAAACAAAAAATAGCACTTCTGTACCCCCCGCCAGAAAGACATAGCCCGAATAAGTTTGATTTTCTGAGTTTTTCATACTTTTCTTTTTCTCTGAATTGTTCCATAAAAATCTCCTTTTTATATGTTTTTAAAATATATTCTAAAAAAATCTCAAGTTTCTTTTAATAAAAAAAGCAGTGCAACCCCAAAGGATTACACCGCTTTTTTCTAACCTATTCCTCCATAGATACATCCCATAATATAGACAAATACAGCTATACCACAGAACACATATTTAGTAGTAGGTTCAAACCATTTTCCTATAATTTTTTTTCTTCCCTCCTGTGCCTGCTCTCTTGCAAATCCCTTTTTACAAATCCAGAATATTACAATACCTGCAAGCAGTGCTCCAAGTGGAATGATGTATATAGAGACAAAATCCATCCACGGACTGAGAGCGTCTCCCTCCAAAAATATCCCCACTGCTAAAGCTGTTACTCCCACTATTGCAATGGCAGATGCCCTTGATAGTTTTAGTTTGTTCTGCAGAGCCTCAATCGGAGTTTCAAAGAGATTCATAAGAGATGTAATCCCTGCAAAAAGCACAGCCACGAAAAATAGAATTGCTATGATCTGTCCTCCAGGCATATTCTGAAAAACCATTGGCAGAGTGACAAACATGAGTCCCGGACCTGCCCCAGGCTCCAGCCCGAAAGCAAAAACCGCCGGAATTACAACCAGTGCAGCAAGAAGTGCAGCAACAGTATCAAAAAAAGAGATATTGATAGCTGAATTTACTACATCGGCCTTTTTATCCAGATAACTTCCGTAGACAACAGTTCCAGAGCCTGCAAGGGATAAGGAAAAAAATGCCTGTCCCAGTGCATATACCCAGGTATTGAGATTTTTAAGGGCTGAGAAATCCAGTTCAAAAAGATACCGGTATCCCTCAGAAGCTCCTGGAAGAGTCCATATACGGAAAGCCAGAAATATAAACAGTCCGAAAAAGGCAGGCATAAGAATTTTATTAACCTTCTCAATTCCACCAGCTACCCCTAAAGCCATGAGTGTAAAAGTTATCACAAGAGCCGAAACATGCCAGAATATGCTTCCGAAATTTGAGGCAAGTGCCCCAAATGTAGGACCTGCAGCATCTGTCATGATGGTTCCTGTAAGAGATGAAATACAGTATTTCAGAATCCAACCCACAACTATGGAGTATCCAATCGCTATGGCCAAGGAACCTAGAACAGGTATCATTCCTACCAAAGTTCCTCCCCTGAGATTTCTCTGCTTAAAGGCTTTTTCAAAAGCTCCCAGAGGACCTGTTTTCATTGCACGCCCAAGAGTTATCTCTCCTATAACTCCGGTAAAACCAATCAGTATGATAAAAATAAAATAAGGTATAAGGAATGCCGCTCCTCCGAACTGCCCTACACGATAGGGAAACATCCAGATATTACCCATTCCCACAGCTGAACCTATACAGGCCAGTATAAATCCAAATTTAGATTGAAACTGGTCTCTCTCTCCAGTATCAATTTCAGTAGAATTCTCTAGTATAATTTCAATATTTTCTGCCATAAATCTACCCCCATCTATTCATATGTAAGGAATGAAATTCCCAAATTTTATCTTACAATTTGGGAAAAGTCAATGTTTATAATGGTGAAATAAAATATACTAATCTAATCTTACTTTAATTTTTTTCTTATTATTCTTTAATTGGCTCTAGTGATGCCTGGAAGTGTCTAAGGATAGGTGGCTCCCAAGTGATTCTATAACCGTTTTTAATTTCGTGAGCACGTTTTTTAATTTCAATAAGTGCATCTGCAATTATATCCAGATGAGCCTGGGTATAAACACGACGAGGTATTGCCAAACGTGTAAATTCAAAATCAGCTTCCAGCTGTTCATTTGTATCTGGATCATTTCCAAGCATATATGATCCTATGTCACAAGATCTGATTCCCGCTTCCTTGTAAAGCTCGATTGCCAGTGTCTGACCTGGATACTCGTGGTAAGGAATCTGAGGGAAAATTTTAGCAGCATCTACAAATACTCCATGTCCTCCCACTGGTGACTGATATTCAATTCCTGCCTCATCCAGACGGGCAGCTAAATACTCCATCTGACCTATACGGTACTCAAGGAAACTTTCGTCAATTCCCTCCTCTATTCCTATGGCAAGTGCCTCAAGATCACGTCCTGAAAGTCCTCCATATGTAGTAAATCCTTCATAGCTGATACAGTTGGCCTTTATTTTCAAAATAATTTCTGCATTTTTCTGTGCATCCTTTACTCCTAAAAGTCCTCCCATATTTACTATAGTATCTTTTTTAGCTGACATTGTAAAGAAGTCAGCATAAGAGAATACCTCTCTTATAATCTCTCTGATAGGCATATTTTTACATTCCTCTTCATCTCTCTTGATAAAGTATGCATTTTCAGCATAACGGGCAGCATCTATACACATTGGAATTCCATATTTTTTACAGATTGCTGAAACCTCTCTTGTATTTTTTAGAGATACAGGCTGTCCTCCTGCAGAGTTATTTGTTATTGTCAAAACAATCAGTCCGATTTTTTCCGCACCGTGTTCGTTGATAAGTTTTTCAAGTTTTTCAATATCCATATTCCCTTTAAATTTAGATCTCACAGAAGGTATTTTTGCTTCTGGAACAACACAGTCTAAAGGACGGGCACCTGTCAGAATTACGTGTGCACGGGTTGTATCAAAAAACATATTGGATATTGCATACTGTCCCTCTTTTAAAAATGTTGGGAAAAGAACCTTTTCTGCTGCTCTTCCCTGATGTACCGGCTGAATGAACTCATATCCAAAAACACCCATAGCTGCTTCTAACAGATTAAAATAACTTGCAGCTCCTGCATAGGCCTCATCCCCACGCATAACTCCTGCCCATTGCTCTTGGCTCATTGCATTTGTTCCTGAATCTGTTAAAAGGTCGATATAGACATCTCTTCCTTTGATGTTGAAAAGATTATAGTTTGCTCTTTTTATAATCTCCTCTCTCTGCTCTTTGGTAGTCATTTTGATTGTTTCTACCATTTTGATTCTGAATGGTTCTGCTACATACTTGATAGACATAATTTTCCTCCCGATTTTGGTCTATCCCGGTCATCTATAAATTACAGATAGGCGGTCGATATCCTATGTATTTGTAACATTAAGAGTATACTTTTTTTCGGGTATTATGTCAATATTATGAATCAAAAAAAATTTATAAGTTCTTTTTGTTTTTTTAAAGAACAAAAAAAATTTAAATTTCTCAAAACTCTATGATATCTAATCCTAAATTTCCATACCTTATCTCTTGAGCCAGATATCTAGGTTTTCTACTTTTGTCTCCAGTCCCCATGGCTATTAGAAAAGGTATAAAATGCTCTGCTCTTGGAACCCCTAATTCTGCATAGGGAGCTTCTTTTGCATAGTTTAAAATAGCTTTTTTATTCCAGGCTAAAACATTTTCCTTTATCCAGTTTTGAAAATCTTCAGCCCACTCTTCTGGTTTTTCAGCATCAAAATCTACCATTCCAAGGTTGTGAACTATTCCTCCGCTTCCTATTATAAGAAAATTTTCAGTCTTAAGTTTTTCCAGTACCGTACCTATAAGATACTGCTTTTCAGGTTCCAGTCCAATATCCACTGACATCTGAATTACAGGGACTTTCAGTTCTTGAAATATTATTTTCAGTACACTCCATGAACCATGGTCGATACCCCTTTTAAAATCCAAAACTGAATCTATTCCAGCTTCCCCCAATATCTTTTTTACCCTCTCAGCTACAGTTTCCTCAGAAAAATAATCTGTCTGAATTTCATGAAGCTCTTTTTGGAATCCATAAAAATCATAAATGGTATTGTATTTCTTCCCTGCTCCTATTTTCTGAGTATGGGATTCGTAGTGAGCTGAAAAAATTATGACCCCTCTGGCATCTTTATTCTTTTCTCCTATCTCTTTTAAAATTTTTGTATATTTTGATTTTTCAAGAACAATGTCCGGTGCTCCATGAGCAATAAAATAACTTTTCATAATTTCTCTCCTGATTGGGCATATCCAACTCTTTTTATCTGACATCTGATATTGATATTTTTTTTCATTATATCACATACCTTCTCAATTTTCCCTTAATTATAGAGTTTGCTGAAAGCAATATAAATTTTTAAAAATTTTAAAAGGAAGATCCATTTTTTTCCAGTAAATTATTACAGATTCGACATTATAATCCCCCATAAGAAGCCTGGACCCCTCCCCCATTGTGTTCAGGCTTTTTTATTTTTTTATAACTGCAATTATAGGACAACCCATAAATTGGGACGTCCCATCATCTTCATTTTAATCAGCTTGTGTTCTTTTTAAATTTTTGGTCATATACTAGAAATAAGTTGTTTTTACCTTCTATTCACTTGATTTTTAGACGATACTTTTAAGTAATTTTGACAGGGGGATTCATGGAAAAAGTTATTAGACAAAAGACATTTTATAGCTCAGGCCGAAAGTATTCTGGAACTGAAAAGACAATTGAAAATCTCTATTTTGTCTTGATATCAATGTAAAAAGAGAGGAATATCCACTTTGTCAGGATATCTCTCTCTTTTTTGTAATTAGATTATTATTTATTTTTTATATCCACATTTTAAGCAGACACCATTTTTATCCAATGCAATCCCGCAGAGAGGACAACGATCAATACTATTTTCTGTTTTATACTCTTCAGAAGCTGAATTTACTCCGCTACTAAATGTGATTTTAGCAATATTTAACTTATCTTTTAATAGGTCATAGACTATTTTAATCATCCCTTCAACTGTCAATGTCTCTTTGGTTACAACTAAACGACAATCAGGATATGCTGTTGCAAGTTCAGTTTTAAATGCTGGACCTTTCATATTGTTTTGAGGTGTCCCATTTTTTATACCAGTCTCCTCATAAACTTTAAGTATGGCAGGAAGAAGGGGATCATCTTCTCTTAAAATAAGTGCATGATCAAAGTTTTTTAAAAGCTCCCAAGCAGTTTTCTGGATTTCATTGCATGGAAATACCATATTTACACCCTTGTTGATAGAATCTTCAACTTCAATAGTCAAAATTCCTGTATGTCCATGTAAATACTGAGCTTCACCCTTAAATTTATAAAATCTGTGTGCATATTGTAAATCAAATTTAGTAATACTTCTCATTGACACGTTACCTCCTGTTATAAAAAATGATAAATCATGATTATATACCCAGTAAAAAAAGTTTATCCTTCAATTTTTTATATTTTCAAAAAACTTTTCAACCTTTCAGAGCTTTTAAAACGATTTTAAACCACCTCACCCGTGTATAGTGTCGAAAAATTTGTCTAACATGGGTAAATGGCCCCTTAAAACGATTTTAAACAGTGTTCAACCTTCAACTTTCGGATGATGTTTTCTAGTTTTTAAAATTTTAATCAATTTTTAAATTTAAAAAAAGTTATTATCTTTGTGAAAGTTTATTTTTTTCTTTTAAAATTTTTTATCAAATAACTACGACAATATTTTTAATAATTCCTGTAGTTGTTTTTATGTTAAATTATTTGTTAAATAATGTTATATTGTTGTATGGAAGAAAAAAAACAGTTCAAATGTCCATTTCATGGTGTTTTTAATGGATTTTTAAATATTCTCAAAACACCCACTTAATATTCTCAAAACACCCAC
>JBOFCM010000105.1:0-6527 GCA_051646055.1 Fusobacteriaceae bacterium | reverse complement strand
CGACTGTTGTATTGAGTCAGAAAAACCCCTCCTATTCTCAAGTTGGGATTCAGATCTTCCTTTATCTCCTCAATAACTTCCAAAAGTACAGAAGCTCCCCTCATCTCAAAATATCCACTACGGAGAGGGATATATATTGAATCAGCACATGAGAGAGCATTAAGTGTCAAAGTTGAAAGATTGGGCGATGTATCTATTATGCAAATATCGTAATTTCCCTCAACTTTAGCAAGTGCCTTTTTTAACAGTAGTTCTCTTCCGAGAGTAGATACAAAATCTAGGTTAGCTCTCTCTAAATCTAAATTACTTGGAAGAAGATCTATATTTTTATCAATCTGTATCAAATAGGATTCCACATTTTTATCCTTTAGTGCTTCATAAGCTGTCGATGCAAGATTATCTATATCTACTCCAAAAGAGTCCGTCAAATTTCCTTGAGGATCCAGATCTATTGCCAGTACTCTATATTTTTTTTTGGCAAAATATCCCACAAGATTCATAGCAGAAGTAGTCTTAGCAACTCCACCTTTATTATTAGCAATAACTATCTTTTTCACAATTTCTTCCTCCTTGAATTATCTGAAATTTTCTATAGTCTTTTCTATCGTTTCTCTTACAAAATTGAGAGTAGGATTCTTTTCTGTTAAAATGAGCTTTACTATTTCAACTTTAAGATCTCTCTCCTTCTTGCTATCTAAATCCTCAATAAATGCGAAGGCTCCAACCTCTTCATTGATAACTTTTCTTATCTCATCTCTTTGGATAATTTCATTCATATCCTGCTGTTTTCCTGATTCAACTTCAGATATAGTTGCCTCTTCTACTTCCTTCTTTTCAGGTGTATCTTTAAAATAATCTATCTTCCTCAAGTAATCACAGATAATTGACATCTTTCCATTTTTAAATGCAATCTCCATAAATTTTTTAGAATTTCCCATTCCTTTGTATTGTGAAGTGTAATCAGCATAAGCCAACTCTTCTATTTCCAATTTTTTTTCTTCTGGAAGTAGATTATATTTTTCTTTAGCCTCTTCCTTCTCTATATCAGAAACTGTTTTTTCTATTTCTATAAAAGGGGACGGTTTCTCTTCTACTATATCCACACTTTTTTCTGCTTTAATTTTTTTGTTTCTGATAAAATCTTCCGCCCAATTATTTTCCAGAGCCTTTGTGAAGTATCCTGATATACTTTTAGGATTTTGCTCTTTTATATATTCAGATACATTCTCGATATGATTATATCCATATTTCTGAATAGCCTTTTTTATGGTATTGGGCATAGTTTTAAGTGCTTTAGCCTTTTTAGGAAGAATATTCAATATACTCTGAATATCTCCTTCAGAAGGTTCTTTTTGCGAATGTTCTGACTTGACTTGATGCAACAGAGGTAATGTTTCTTCCACTGTGTGGCTTATTACAAGATTTTCGTCTATCTTCCCCATGATGTTTTCAAAATGATTTTTGTCATCAAAGAATTGTAGTTGCTTTATTTCATTGTGTTTTTCATTAAAAATAAATTCAATCTCTGCATTTTTCCAATTTTTATTTTTTATTACATTAAACTCTTCTATTAGGCCGCCTTCCAATAGTTCTTTACAGGATTTTTCAAGAACTTTGACTGTTCTTGAAATATTTTTATCATCCAATTTTAAAGGGATTCTTTTTATAAGATAAAGAACAGGTAACTTTATATATAAATTGGTAAATCTGACCTTGTTAACCAACATATATATAGTCCTAGAGATGGAACTCTCTATCTCTAAAAGAATATTGGCATCATAGACCATATAGCCTTTTCTTATTATATTTTCATAAAAATATTTTGAGATATTTATCTCATAAACTTCTTTTATCCTATTGTCATTATATATTTCCTTAACTTTTTTATCTTTAGATAACTCTATAATTCTTATATCCAGCATTTTTGTGCTGATAGTTTCATCTAAAGTATTATTAATTTTATTGGCATATAACGTATTTTTAAACTCATAACTTGTTTTAGAAAGTCTAAAGATAGCTTGCTTTACTTTCTTATAATAAATCTTATTTTGTAATCCTAGTTCATCCAAAATTTCACTAGAGGTAACATAAAAAGATTGAGCAAACTCTTTTCTTTTCATAATTTTTAACAATCCTATAAAAACTTTTTCCTCAAAATCCCCAGGTATATAATCTCCCACTGTAGGTTCGACTTTGATATAATTATTTCTATTGTTATTAAAAAGATATTTTACAGCCTGATTTTTTTTTCTATGATTATTTTTACTAAAAAGCGGATACTCAATCATATTCATATCTACTCTCACTAGATTTGGATTTTGAAATTCTAAGCTCTCTATAGATAAATTCTCCTCGAGCATTTCTACTTCTTCAAAATCTTCTGTCTCTTGTGATAAAAAATCCAGATTTTTCTTCCCCATATATTTTTCCCCTATTTGTATTCCTCATTAAGTTATACTTTCCCATGACTTTAATAAAATGAGACAATTATTCAAAGAAATATTCCTCATTAAATTATACTTTTGCTGTTTATAACAAGATTTTATCACAAAATTTAAATATATTCAAATTTTTAGTATAATTCCATGAGGATTTTTTTGTATTTAGGATATTATTTTTAATTTTTATAAAATTTAGGTATAATTTAATGAAGAAATTTAAAAAAAGATAATATATAATAACAGAAGGTATAAAGCCACGTGGAAAAAGGTATAAAGCCACGTGGAAAAACAGTATAATCTGATGAGGAGAGAAGGTATAACTTAATGAGGTGAACTAGTATAACTTAACGAGGATAGTTTTTTTAGAATTAAATATCAATTAAAGTCAGGTTTCATGGGGGTTTTAAGGTTATCGATTTTGAAAATTTAATGTAACCTAACAATAAACAATATTAACAATATAACAACTATAAACATAGAGAAGCAAAAACAGTTTCTATAACAAAATAGAAAAAGCCTTGATTTCAAGGCTTTTAATAAAATATCAAAAGGAGATCTTAGAATTTCAAAAACTCATACTGAAAACGAATATAAAATGTCATTCAGAAGCATTTAAAGGGGTCATTTACACCCTTCAACTCAAAATTACGTAGTTATACTTACCTACAATGTTCTGAAAGCATGTAGAAGGAATAAATACATAGCAACAAATAATAAAAGTCTAATTATTTTTTACATTTTGCAATAAAAGATTCAAAAAGATTATGAAACCTCTCATATCTACTTCTCATAATTTCAGGATGCCACTGTATACCCATAATATAGTTATGTTCCATTTCAAAAGACTCATAGGCTTCGATTACTCCATCCTCTGATAAAGCTGAAACTATAAGGCCTTCTCCTAATTTTTTTACACTCTGATGATGAAAAGAATTTATCCCTAATTTTTTAGTGATAAATATTTGATATAGTTCACTGGTTGGATCTATATCAATAAAGTGATAAATTTCTTCTCCCTTTATTCCAACAGGATGATGACCATTTGCTTTTAAAATCTGAGAATCTATATCTTGATAGAGAGTTCCTCCCAAGGCAACATTCATGACTTGGCAACCTCTGCAAATTCCCAAAAGAGGAAGCTTCTTTTTTCTTGCTGCTTTAAAGAGTTCCAATTCCCATCTATCTCTCTCAGGGCTTACAGTTCCAAGGTTTATTAGAGGAGATTCTCCATAGAATATCGGATGAACATCTTCTCCTCCACTGAAAAGAATCCCATCTAGATGCTGAACAATCTCTTCAGCATATCCGGGATCATTCACAGGAATCAAAATAGGAATCCCTCCTCCTTTAAGAACAGCTTCTTTATATGTATTATTTAAAACAGAAAAATTTTTTCCATTCTCTCGGAATTCTGCCATTGTTGTTATACCAATTAAAGGCTTCATGATACGTCCTCCCTAAAACTGCTGTATAGTTTCAAAGTTGAGTGCTTTTATAATTTCAACTGCTAGATTTACAGCTGACTGAAGATCTTCCAGTGAAGCGTAGGAGTAATGGGTATGGATATATCTTGTAGGAATTCCTAAGACAAGAACAGGAATTCCATTTTCTGATATGTGGTATTTTGCTCCATTGGTACTTCCCTTCTCCCTTGCAATAACCTGATAAGGGATGTTTTTTTCTTTGGCTATCTTTCTTGCAAAATCTAAAACTCTTCTATTAGAAATCATTCCTCCGTCCACCACACGGAACTGAACTCCTTTTTTTAGAGCTCCGTGAGCTGAAGCTGAATCTCTGAAAGTATCATCAGCAGGAGATCCTTCAAATACTATTGCAAAATCAGGTTTAACTCTGCTAGCTGCAACTTGGGCTCCTCTCAGTCCCACCTCTTCCTGTGAACTGATTACTCCAACAACATTTACATTCAGATTTTTATTTTCCAATTTGTCCAAAGATTCCAAAACAGCAGCACATCCCAGTCTGTTGTCGAGAGCTTTTGCCCTAATTATTCCCAGCTGTTCTATAAACTGAAATTCCACATCAGGGACAATAGGATCTCCAGTTTCTATTCCAAAAATTTCCCTTGTCTCTTTTGCTGAGCTGGCTCCAATATCGATTGTAAGTTCATTTAGTTTTGGAAGCTTACTTTTTTCCTCTTCAGTCATGAAATGTGGTGGCTTAGAAGCAACAACTCCTTTGATATACTCACCTCTGCTATTTTTTATTACTACAGCTGAAGATGGAACGTTTCCAGAATACCATCCCCCTAGAGGAAGAAAAGTTAGAGTTCCATTAGAATTTACATTTTCCACAATAAATCCAACCTCGTCACTGTGACAGTCCAGAGCAACCACAGGTTTATCATAATCTATACTTTCCAGGCCTATAAAAAGATTGTTTATAGAATCACTCATTACAGGGCTAGAACTCTCTTTCTGTATAATCTCCATTACATCCTCTTCAAATCCTGGTGCCCCAAAGGCATTAGAAAGTTTTTCTACTCTCGATAATAATTTTTTCATCTTCATTCCCCTTTTTAGTTCTCAAATTTATATTGGTTAAATAGCGGATAACTTACTGCTTGAACATTTTTAAGTTTTTTAGTTATACCCATAGTATTATTGGAGTAATACATTGGAAGAACAGGCATATCTGTATTTAAAATATCAACTATATCTCCATACATATTCTTTCTCTTATCTGCATCCATCTCTTTTTTAGCACCATCTAAAAGAATATCTACCTGTGGATTGCTGTAGTAAGTTCTATTTCCAGCATCTCCCATCTGTTTACTGTGGAAATTAGGGTAAAGTCCATAATCAGCATCATAAGTAGACGGTCCCCACCCCATTATAAACATATCTAAATCTCCGTTTCCAGTTGCAGTAAGGAATGCTCCCCATTCAAGTATTTGGATATTCATGTCTATTCCTATCTCTTTCAGTTGAGCTTGAATTATCTCTGCCATCTGAGTTCTAAGCTGGCTGTTGCTTGTTCCGAAAGTAAGTTTCTGTCCAAGAAGTCCCTTTTTCTCTAAAATTTCTTTGGCTTTTTTCGGATTGTACTCAGGTAATTTGGAATCTTCAGAGTATCCGAAAATAGGAGGAGCAAGGAATCCGTTGGCTTTTTTAGTATTTTCCGATAAAAGAGCCTCGAGTATAGCATCTCTATCTATCCCCATAGCCAGAGCCTGTCTGACCTCTTTATCAGCAAGTATATCTTTTTTATTATTAAATCCAACATAAGTTGTAGTTGTGGATGGTGTTTCTAAGAATTCTAAATTTGCACTTCCAATTATTGTATTTCTTCCTATAGTATCAATATCTGAAACCATGTCCAGCTCTCCAGTTTCCAGTCCGATAACTTTACTGTTTTCTTCTGGAATGGCTCTTATGATAACTTCTTTAATTTCAGGAGTTCCCTTGAAATATTCAGGATTGGATTCTAGGGAGATTCTATCCCCTACCCGCCACTCTTTAAACTTATATGGCCCTGTACCGATAGGATTTTGGAAATAATCATTTCCTTTCTCTTTGAAATATTTTTCACTTATTATTCCTGAAGTTTTATGACTTAAATGGTTTAGTAGAGGGGCGAAAGGTTCACTGGTTGAAACTTTAACTGTATTATCATCTATGATTTCAACATTTTCTATGAGAGCATAAAGATGACCTACCTTAGGAAGGGATTTTGCTCTTTCCAAAGTAAATTTAACATCACTGGCTTTCAAAAAATCCCCATTGTGGAATTTAGCTTTTTTGTTGAGATGTAAGATTATTGTATTATCATCCAATCTCTCAACTCTTTCAGCCAGTCCTGGTTTTGTGGTTCCATTTGTTTCGTCAATTTCCATAAGTCTGTCATAAATCATAGTTGTTACTCTTTGTGAATATTGTTCTGTCGAATCTTGTGGATCTAATGTCTTACCCTCGGAAATTTGAGCATAATTTAAAGTTGCTTTAGAAGGCTCTTTTTTAGCAGAAGCTTTATCTTTCTGTCCGCATCCGGTTAATAAAAGTCCTGATAAGACTATTGAAGCTATACCAATTTTTTTTAACATATTTTTATTTCCTCCCTATTTTTAGT
>JBOFCM010000104.1:0-3743 GCA_051646055.1 Fusobacteriaceae bacterium | reverse complement strand
AGCGAGAGCTTTATCGTATAAGAGAAAAGGCTTATTTAGATGAGATAAGCGCCT
Organism: Fusobacteriaceae bacterium; assembly: GCA_051646055.1. Classification (GTDB taxonomy): domain Bacteria; phylum Fusobacteriota; class Fusobacteriia; order Fusobacteriales; family Fusobacteriaceae; genus JAGNZR01. The sequence continues at coordinate 3,689 of JBOFCM010000104.1, read as the reverse complement.
TGGCTGAGGCGGAAGCAAAAGGGCTAGCAAAAGGAATAGCAAAAGGAATAGAAGAGGGAATGGCAAAAGGAGTAGAAAGGACAGCCAAAAACATGTTGGCAAAAGGGATAGGGATAGACATGATATCAGAGCTAACAGGCCTTTCAAAAGAAGAGATAAAAAATCTATAAAATAATTTTCTTGAAAATTTGAATTTGGACATTTTTTTAGGTAGAATTAATTGATGAGTTAGTTCCATCATAATATTTTTTTAGGAGGAATAAAAAATGTCAAATTTAATGAAAAAGAGAGATTTTTTTAACACAGTTGCCCTAAAAGATTTCTTTGACGATGAGGAAGATTTTTTCAACAAAGTTTTTAGAAGAAAAAGCTTTCCACTGATCAATGTCACTGAAGAGAAAGAAAAATACCATCTGGAAATATCAATTCCCGGCATAGCTAAAGATAAAATAAAGTTATCGAGAGATGCTGAAAAGATTACAATTCAGTATGAGGATGAAAAAGTTCATGAAGAGGGAGATAAAAATTATCATAAAAAAGAGTTCCAAAAGGATTCTTTTATCAAAACTTTCCCGATTCCTGAAGATGTAGATTTAGAAAAGATTACAAGTGAGCATAAGGATGGAGTTCTGAAAATAGAGCTTCCGAAAAAACCTGAGGCTATCGAGAGAAAAAATCAGGTGAGCATTGAAATAAAATAATGTTTTAAAATTTAGGGGAGTCATTGTACTCCTCTTTTTTTTATATAGAGGAATAAGAGGTTGTTTAAAGAATATTGTTAGTGAAACTATTTTTTAAGGAGGAAGTTATGTCCGATATATTTCAGAAAGATGTATGTTTGAAACTGAAAAAAAGTGAATATAAATCCATGGTAGATCCTTTGAAATTGAAATTGGGTGAGATCCAGAGAAAAGCCAAAAACGATGGAGTTCCCATTCTGATTATTTTTGAAGGTCTGGACGCCTCGGGAAAGGGAGCTACAATAAATGAGTTGCTACTTTCTCTGGATCCCAGAGGTTATAAAGTTGTAAACAATGACTATCCATCTATGAAGGATAAATTTATTTTCAGAAAATACTGGGAAAATCTTCCTGGAAAGGGAGAGTTTCATATTTTTGACAGATCCTGGCACTACTGTGCTTTTAACAGCAGTTCAGATCAGGTGACCAGACGTTGTAACGAGATAAATGAAACTGAAAAGATGCTTACAGAGAGCGGAGTTATAATTGTAAAATTCTTCCTCTATATAGATAAGAAGGAGCAGAAAAAAAGATTTCAGGAAGCTGAATCGGATCCTGCCACAGCATGGAAGGTAAAACCTGAGGACTGGGAGAAGAATAGGAATTACAAAAAAATTCTGAATCAATGGGAAAATATTATAACTCAGACCAACAATATCAACTGCGAGTGGAATATAATCTGTAGTAACAGTCTGAGAGGAGCCCGAGCAGAGGTCTACAGAGTTCTTGTGGAAAACCTCAACATCAGACTTGAAAATGAACTCCCTGAGCCGGAGAATCTGTCTCTTCCTTATAGAAAACCTTTCTCTCTGAAAGAGGTGAATCTAGAGAAAAAACTGAGCAGTAAAGAGTATAAGGAGAAGGTGAGTAAACTTCAGGATAAAATATTCCGTCTCCAGCATGAGCTCCATATAAAAAAAGTTCCTGTGGTAATAGCCTATGAGGGATGGGATGCAGGAGGAAAAGGGGGAAACATAAGAAGACTGGTGGAACCAATGGATCCACGTGCTTATGATGTTATCCCTATTGCAGCACCAAATGATTATGAGAGAAAAAAGCATTATCTCTGGAGATTCTGGAGATTTTTCCCAGAGCAGGGGCATATAACTATTTTTGATAGAACCTGGTATGGAAGGGTTCTGGTAGAGAGAGTAGAAGGATTTGCCAGTCAGTACGAGTGGAAACGTGCCTTTAAAGAGATAGGAGATATGGAGCGTCAGTGGGCAGATGATGGAGCTGTAGTTATAAAGTTCTGGCTTCATATCTCACCAGAGGAGCAGCTGAATCGTTTTAATGACAGACAAAATTCTCCAGATAAAAACTGGAAGATAACAGAGGAGGACTGGAGAAATCGTGAAAAATGGGGAGAGTACCAGGCAGCTGTGGAAGATATGATAACCCGTACCTCGGAAAATCATGCTCCGTGGCATATAATCCCTGCCAACGACAAATATTATGCAAGGGTATTCGCCCTGGAAACTGTGGTTAAAACTTTAGAAAAAAAACTGAAAGAGATTTAAGGAGGAAGAATGAAAAAATTAATGTCACTGCTATCCCTTGGTTTGGCACTGGGAGCCTCATCTTTTGCTGCTGATCCTCTTGTTGTAGGAATGGAGCTGGCTTATCCTCCCTTTGAAATGACAGATGCTAAGGGAAATCCAGCGGGATTCTCTGTAGATATGGCCCAGGATTTGGGGAAACATCTGGGGAGAGAGATAAAGATAGAGAATATGTCCTATGGAGGACTTATCCCAGCTCTCCTGACAAAAAAAATAGATATTATACTGTCATCTATGACTATTACCAAGGAGCGTGAAAAGTCTATAAACTTTTCAGATCCATATTCCAAATCTTACCTCAGTCTTCTTGCAGGAAAAAATTCCCCTGTGGAAAAACCTGAGGATCTGAATAATAAAGGGAGAAAGGTTGCAGTTAAAAAGGGAACTACAGCACATCTGGTGGCAACGCAATATTTCCCACAAGCTGAAGTGCTGGTATTTGACAAGGAGACAGCAGCAGTATTGGAAGTGACTCAGGGAAAGGTAGATGCTTTTATCTATGATCCTCTGACTGTACTGAAAAACTGGAAGGATAACCCTGAGACGACCAAACCTATACTGAACCAGTTCCAGAAAGATATTGAATACTGGGGAATCGGTTATCGTAAAGGGGAGGATGAGTTAGGAGAAAAAATAAATCATTTTATAAAAGAGTATAAGGCCCAGGGTGGATTTGAAAAACTTTCTGAAAAATATCTAGGTGAGCAGAAAAAAGCCTTTGATGAGAGAGGGATTCCATTCTTTTTCTAGAAAGGAGAGTTATGCAGGAGGAAAAAAGAAGTTTTATCAGAAAAATATTTTTTAGGGAAGAGGAAGAGATTGTATCTAGAGGAAAGGGAGCCTTTAACTATTTTATCGTAATACTTTTTTTTGTAGGGGTAATGACCTTTGCATTTAAAAGCATAAGCTATAATTATTCCTGGAAAACCATAATTGAAACCTATTACTATAAGTTTCTCCTGGGGTTTTCCCTGACACTTTTTATCTCATTTTTCTCTCTTCTTATGAGTCTTGGGATAGGTACAATTATAGCTCTGGGAAGCAGAAACAAGTTTCTTCCCTACTACTATTTTTCAAAAATATATACCGAGATAATAAGGGGAACCCCCCTCATTGTCCAGATATTTCTGTTTTTCTATGTGATAGGTACAGCCTTCCGTATAGAAAATAGATATTTTATGGGAATACTGATAATGGCTACTTTTTCTGGAGCCTATGTGTCAGAAATTATCCGGGCAGGGATAGAGAGTATAGAGGCATCCCAGATGGAAACTGCCAAAGCTCTGGCTTTCACCAGGTTTCAGACCTACAGATATATAATTTTTCCCCAGGTTATAAAACGGGTAATGCCTCCCCTGGCAGGACAGTTTGCCTCTCTGATAAAAGACTC
>JBOFCM010000103.1:0-3265 GCA_051646055.1 Fusobacteriaceae bacterium | reverse complement strand
ATTTCTCTGCTATCAGACTTAAGATCATAGTTAGACATCTCTACATCTGTAGCTGTCTTAACAAGACTTGTCTCTGTAATTATAGCCTGAGTAAGTACTGGGGATAATGGGTTTCTAACAAGTTGAAAGTTCTTACTTTCTTGAGATCCTCTTACATGATTACTAGTATATTGCTTAAGCTGTTCTCTATCGTATGGGCTAAGCTGCAGAGGCTCTCTAAGTCTACGTAACTGATTGAGCTGATCCTGATCGATAGTCAAATAGTAGTTATAGTTCCTAAGTGGGGGTTGATTAAAAGATGGGGAGAAGTTGTCAGGTCTTCCCTGAGCTTTGAACCCTTGAATTCTGAATACTCTTCCAGTAGCACCATAGTTAATAGCCATGTGCATATTTAATCTTACAAGAGATTGTAATGAGGAGCTATCTAAACTCTGTCTCCCACTCTTATCTGTAAGCATGGGCATAACAAGTTTACCCCCAGGATTTACATATTGATGGTTGATCAGATCTTTATATAAGTCCTGAGCTGATACTCCTGCCCCTGACCTAAGTAGATCATCTACTTTATTGATTACTAGTGTTTCAGTTGGATTGGCTTTAACAACCCCGTCTGCTGTAATATTTGATATCTGACAACTCATCGTACAAAGTTAATTTATCTACCACAAACTATAATGCTATTATTCTCAGAACTCTGGATTTTTATATCATTAGTATAGACTGATAAAAGTGAGTCAACTACCTGCTGCATTCTTCCTATATATTCTGAAGAAGTTTTACCTGCGGGAAGAGAATATACATTCCTGTTTTTAAATCCAGTATCCAGTCTTACAAATAGATTGTTCCCATTACCGTATTCCCCAACATTTATAAAGGTCCCTGTCTCCCCGTTATTAGGGTTTCTAAAGAATACTACTTTATTAGGACTAGAGTTAGTTAGAGTTTTAGTTTTGTTAGTAAGATTATAGTTAGACCTTCTGGCTATAATAGGTCTTCCCTCTGCCTTCATAGGCCCAAACAACTGTAGATATGTAACCAAATCAGGAACTGTAAAGTAATTAGCATCTTGTAAGAATGCCTTCTGATTATGAATATACTCCATAATACTTATTGGACTTCCACCTTCAACTTCTTGTTTTTGTGTAAGGAATTCAGATGGAATTATGTCAGCATATGAACTAGCACCTTGTCTGAATGCATTACTTAAGAATGTATGCATAGATAACTGGATACCTAAGTTCTTTATTTGTTTAGCTTGTGCAGCTAATGCAGGGTCCTGAATTACCCCGTTAACAATTTTTATAGAGTCAGCTGTAGCATTTAAGAACAGTTGAGGACTAAACATCATTGCTTTTAATGTATTAGTAAACTCCTGTTTTTCTGCTCTATTAAATCTAAATGAACCATCGAATTTAACTCCATAATAGTTATTAGCTAGGTCTATATCTTCTTGGAAGTTAGATATAAACTTAGTAGCAGCTAGCTTAGGGAACTGAGTCTTCATTTTAGATAACCTGCTAGCTATGTTATTATTAGGATCAGAGTATAAGCCATTAGAATATGTGTCTCTTAAGAAGAAATTAAATGGAGAATTCTGTTTAAGCATCATGAGGAACATGATATTATTATCAGTCATCTCATGCATAGCTGCTGTAAACATGTTTTTACCTGCTACTTCTTTAATCCTTTCTTTAAATGCTAGAAAAGCTGGGCTTGTTCTATTTTCAAATAATCTAGATGCTACAGTAAGTCCATTGTTTATCAAATTCTCATACCCTCTTTGGTATCCATAGATAGAGTTAGGTCCTATGAACTGATCAATAACACTCTCATTATTATTAGGGCCAAAAAAGATTGTAGATCTATCTATTTCTCCAGTTTCTTCATTTATCTCTGTATCAAAAGCTTTTCCCTTATCCTTATAAGCTTGCATGTTACTAAGCTTATTCATACCCTCCATAGCATCTGGAGTTACTCTTTTATATAGATCTAAGAGTTTCTTACCAGCTCTATTGAATGCTACAAAGTTGTTTACGAATAAAAGCTGTTCAGCCAGATCTACATTTTCTCTAGATAAGTTCTCAAGACTTGCTGCTTTCATTGGGTATGCTACTTCCCCATCAAAAGTATTAGCTGATGTCTCAGGGAGAGTAATATTATTCTTAGCCATCTCTACACGAATCTGCTTCTTAATAGTAGAGAATGCAGCCTGTATCTTACTCATATCCCCATTATACTTATCATTGATGATGTCTGTCATCATCCTTACATACTTCTGATTCAAGAAGTTAGTAGCTGTACGAGAGTTATAGTCTGGGTGAAATCCTAAGAACAATGCTCTCACATTAGCAGTAACTAAAGAGTCATTGAGTTCATATTGTATAGGGGCTTTACCACTATCTACTGCAGCTGATAAGAACAAAGACCCTGATCTATCAGTTGTAATTCCATTAGAAGCTACTTTTAAGTAGTCAATGAATTCAGTTACTTGTCCTGCTTCATCTTCTATCTTAATAGAATAATCCTTAGATATTTTAACAGATCCATGCTGAACTACATTTCGTCCAGATATGATATTAGCATAGATACCTCTAAGCTTATTACCAATCTGATTACGAATGAGGGCATCAGTCTCTGTAGTAATATCGTTCCAGTTCTGTTCTAGTCCTAGTTCAGGGATAGCTTCTCTTATTCTAGCTACTTCAGTATTTAAAGTAACATCATCAAGTGGGGATAAGGTTTCTCTAAAGTGAGCTGGATTAGATAGCACAGCCTCCATTGTATCCAAGATAATATTATCTAGCTCCTTATACGATACATCTTGAATACTTTGCTTTTGTTCAGTAAGAGCTTTATAGTTAGGATTAATTTTGCTAACTCCATACTTACTTGTTGGATCTTGTTTTAGATGTGGGAACATTAAGAAGAGCTTATCCACGTCAAAGTCAGAACCCATAAGTTTAATAAGCTGTCCAGGAACTACAATTGCCTTAGCATAATTATTAGGGAGTACTGCTTTAATCTTTAGAATAATAGATGCACTCTTATCAGCATTAGGGATACGATATCCTAGAATTCTTCTTAGTTCTTCTGGGACTTCGTCTAATGATGTACCTGGCTCAATTCCAAATTGACGAGCCAAGTCTTCTCTAACCATAATCTCGGCATGTACTAGTCTCTGATTTTCACCACTTCCTTCAATAGTTAAGAACTTAAGTTCTTCATCAATTGCATGGCCACCAAGTTGAGCTACCTGAACTGCTTC
>JBOFCM010000102.1:0-5617 GCA_051646055.1 Fusobacteriaceae bacterium | reverse complement strand
AAAAGATTCGGACTATCCCTGGGAACTGTCCAGAAGGCACTGTTGGTTCTTGAGGAAAAAGAAGTTGTTACAATCAAGAGAAAAGGAAAGATGGGGAGTGTGATTGAGGGAATTGACTATGATAAGCTTTTTAAAATTATCGATTTAAGATATCTCCTATGTGTTATGCCTATAACCTACTCTACAAGGTACAGAAAAATAATGGAGCATATAAGCAGTAATCTGGAAATCACTCTGCCACTGTATTTTTCCCATATGCGTGGAGGAGATGTAAGATTAAATCTTATCGCCGAGGGAGTGTACCAGTTTGGAGTTGTTTCAAAACTAGCTGCTCAGAATGCAATAAACTCAGGACTCAACCTGGATATAATAGCAGACTTTGGTCCCAAGAGTTATGTGACAAAGCATGTGATTTTGAGAAAAGATTCAGAGATAAGAAACATCGGTAGAGATCATGAATCAAATGATCACTTTTTTTTAACAAATCTTAATTTTCAAAAAAATGAAAATTTAAAAATAATGGATATTAAATACTCTGAAGTAATAGAGAAGCTTCTAGACAGTACAATAGATGCGGCTATCTGGAACTACGACGATGTGCTAGATAAACTGGTGCATCTGAAGAACAACAATATTATAGTTGAGGAGCTGGAAGAGAATCCTCTCAATACACTGGCTACTGAATCTGTGATTGTGGCAAGACATGACGACACCGTCATAAAAAATATATTTCACCATTTTTTCAGAATGGACAATTTAAAAATTTTAGAGGAGTAGGAGAGAGATATGGATTTAAAAATGAGACTGGATATTTTAAATGGGGCCGGAGCTATCTGTGATAAGACAAAGGAGGTAATGTACGGAGTTATAAATATGTTTCAAAAAAAACATAATATAGTTTTAACAGAGGAAAACGGAGCTATGATGGTTACTCACCTCTCAATGGCTATTATGAGAGTGAGAAATAATGATCCTGTTAAAGCTATAGATGAGGAAGTATTTGCAGAGACACGTGAAAGTGAGCATTTTGAAAAAGCACATATAATCTATGGAAATTTAGCAGATGTACTTGATGTTGAGCTTCCAGAGGATGAAAAAAAATATATGCTTGTTAATATCTGCGTTATTTTAGAAGGAATTAATAATTAATAAAAAAAAATATAGAGGTGATTGTTATGAAAAAAATAGTTATTGGTGGTCAGATTGATAAAGAAAGATTAGCAGGAGCAGTTAGAACCCTTGCAGGAGACAGAGCAGTAGTTACAGTGAAAACTGATATTGAGGCTGCAATGGATGTTAAGACAGGAGCTGCAGATTATTACCTGGGAGCATGTAATACAGGTGGTGGAGGGGCACTTGCCATGGCCATTGCTCTAGTTGGGGCTAACAACTGTGTAACAGTTTCTATGCCTGGAAACATCAAAGCTGATGAGGAGATTGTTAGAGAGATTCAGAGCGGGAAAAAAGCCTTTGGATTCACAGCTCAGCACATTGATCAGGTAGTTCCAGTTATTATTTCTGAAATTTTAAAATAAAATATTAGGGGAGAGAAAAAATGTATCAGATAGTTGCAATTTTATTAGGTGCTTTTGCAGCTCTTTTAGCAAATAGAGGAGTTGCAGTATTCAATGATGGACTGAGACCGATTATTCCAGAATTTTTAGAAGGAAGAATGGATAGAAAATCCCTTACAGCAACATCCTTTGCACTGAGTTTTGGTTTAGTTGTGGGATTTGGAATTCCATTTTCACTGACGACTCACATAATTCTTATTCATAGTATTCTTTTGGGAACAGATATTATAGGATGTTCATTCAGTTTTGACAAAAAAGGAGCTGTTTTATCAACAGCAGCTGGAGGACTTTATGGACTTCTAATTACAATGGGGCTTAAGGCAGTAGTGGAACTTTTTGCAAAGCTTCCAGTGAATTTTCTGCCAGCTCTTGGAAAAGTTGGAGCTCCAATCGTAGTGGCTTTTGCTGCTTTCCCAGCTCTAGTTGTGGCATATCAGTATGGAATTAAAAAGGGATTATTTACATTTGGAGCCACAATAATTGCCAGACAGGCCTTCCAGATGTATGGAAAAATTCAGTTTGACGGTAGAACAATAGCTCTTAATGCGGATGGTATGGCTCTTCTTATCGCCATGGGAATCATGATAATTTTTGCCATGAGACAGAAGGCTGATCCAAATTCACCGGGATCAAATACTATGCTGCTAAATATCTTCGCTGCAAGAGTAGAAAAAATCAAGAAAAATATTCTTCCTCTTGCACTTATGGGGGGAATTATCTCCATGGCTACAAGTCTGCATCTAGTATCGGGAGACCCTATTTCTCTTAACTTAATGGCAGAAGGAAAACTTTCAGAAGCTGGAATTGCAGCTCTGGCAAGATCCATAGGTTTTGTTCCTCTTATTGCAACAACAGCAATAGCAACAGGAGTTTATGCTCCAGCTGGAATGACATTTGTCTTTGCATTGGGTATCTTCCTTAAAAATCCATTTATCTCCTTTGTAGCAGGAGCAGCAGTAATCGCTCTGGAGATCTATATGTTAGGAGGAGTAGCTAAGTTCCTTGACCGTTTTCCAGGAGTAAAAGCATGTGGAGATCAAATCAGAACAGCTATGTCAAAAGTTCTGGAGGTATCACTGATTGTGGGTGGAATGATAGCAGCAGATACAATGGCACCAGGGCTTGGATATCTTTTTGTAGCAGGAGTATATATCATCAACAAAACAGCCAAAAAGCCTCTTGTTGACATGGCGGTTGGTCCAGTGGCAGCAATTGTATTTGGAGTTTTAATCAACATCTTATCTTTAATCGGATTATATAAGGGATAAAACTTAAAAAACAAGATTTGAGAGGAGGAGAGATCCTCCTCTCAAATCTAATTAGGAGTAAGAGTTATGAATCTAAAGAGAGTTTCAGGAATTAAAAGAGCGGAGAATTTTTTAGGAAGCAGTGTCATCTCACAAAATCCAAATGCTATTTTGGAGCTTTGGAATCTGGGGGAAGAGGGAAGATGTTTCGGAGTAAAAGATAGCGGGGAGATTCCAGGGGAGATAATAAACAGACTTATAGAAAAGGGCTACCTTTGGAATACCTTAGACAGTTCATCAGACAGAGGAAGAGCTTTAGATTTAAAACTTTTAAATCCTATTACAGGAAAGCCTATGATAGGTTCATCCAGCGGAACAGCGATAAATGTTCTCTATGGACTGAATGATATTGGAATAGGAACTGATGGTGGCGGGTCTGTGTTGGCTCCAGCCATCGGAGTAAATCTCTATTCATGCCTGTGTAGTGGAATAGGACTGAAAGGGATAAGCGAGAAAAAGTCCACAGACAACCTGAACTTTGTTCCTGGAATTGGGTTTATGGCCGGAGAGTTTAGCGAGCTTATAAGGGCTGTAAAACTTTTTGCAGAGTATGAAAAGAAGGAAGATGGTATCCAGATGAAAATAGCCCTAGAAAAAGATGCTGAAACATATCTTACTCAGGAATTTAAGAGGGAAAACATGGTCTGCCAGCTGCCAGAGTTTCCAGGAGGGAGTAGTAGGGAGAAGATGATAGAGTATCTGAAAGGGATATTCCAAGAGCACGAGATTATTATCTATCTGGAAAAAAATATAGAGCTAGAGGGAACTGGAGATACGGTTTTAGGATGTATGGGAACCAAAGCAGGAGAAATTCGGGAAAAATCAGGGAAGAGATTTATAAAGGTTCTAAATATGATAGATGCTTCAGCTCTTACCATACCCACTGGAGAGATAGGAAGTGCAATAGTTATTGCCGGGAAAAAGGGAAAGGAAGTGTTCCGGAAAATATTGGAAATAGGTGAGGAGCTGAACAGGGAATATAGGCCGGAACTTTATAAAAAATATTTTTTAAATTATCCGCTGGCTAAGATTGATACTAGAGGATTCAGATATGAGAGATAGAACAAGGGGGGAGAAGTGATGTTTAAAGGAATTACATATATGCATGAGCATGTGACCATAGATCTTTCAAAGGAAAAGAACAACGAGGACTGCAGACTGGATCTTTTTCAGGAGACCAGGGATGAATTTATTGCCCTTAAAGAGAAGGGTGTTGTGAGGATAGTAGATCTTACAAATATGGGAATGGGAAGAGATACAGAATATGTAAAGAAAATGGAAGAAGCCACAGGGATCGAGATAATAATGTCCACAGGTTACTACAAGGAACCTTTTCTTCCTGAGGAAGTTAGAAACCTCTCTGTTCAGGAACTGGCTCAGAAGATGATAGATGAGATAGAGAACGGAATAGAAAATAGCGGGAAAAAGGCCAGATTTATAGGTGAGATAGGAACCGGATTTACAGAGATTACAAGTCTGGAAAAAAAAGTATTTATAGCTTCGGCAATGGCCCATTGTGCAACAGGAAGCTATATCAGCACCCATACAAGTCTAGGGAAACTTGGGCATGAGCAGCTTGATCTTTTAGAAAATCACAATGTGAATCTGGAAAGGGTAATACTGGGTCATACAGATCTGTCAGATGATCTTCCATATATAGAATCCCTGCTTAAACGTGGTGTATATATAGCCTTTGATACAGTAGGAAAAAACAGTTATCTGCCAGACGAGAAAAGAGTGGCCTTTATAAAGGAGCTATGTGAAAAGGGATACAGAGATAAACTCCTACTTTCAGTAGATCTCACAAGAAGATCCCATCTGGCTAAAAACGGGGGAATAGGATATTCATACCTATTGGATACCTTTGTCCCTAAACTGACAGAAGCTGGAGTCCCAGAGGAGACTATCAGAAAGCTTCTTGTAGAAAACCCAAATAAAATATTAGAAATTTAGAATATTAGGAATCGGAGGAAAAAAATGAAAACATATCCATTGGAATCTATCAGCTTAGGAGAAGCGAAGGATAAACAGTTTAAACTTATAGATATAATAACTAGACATTTTAAAGGGAATGAGATATTGACTCGTGGAGACCTGGGAGTTGTAAAGGGTCTCAACAAGCCCCTGACTACGGAAAAAGTTGAGAAGGTTCTGGCTGAATTTTTCGGAGGAGAGAGAGCTGTTCTTGTAAGAGGATCCGGGACAGCAGCTATAAAATGGGGAATCTACTCCATGCTTAAGGATAAGGAGTCCAGAAGGGTACTTGTGCATAGAGCACCAGTTTATCCTACCACTGATGTGACTTTTGATCTTATGGGAGTTGAAAAGATTTTTGCTGATTTCAATGATCTCGATAATTTGAGAGAGGTTCTAGAAAAAGGTAAGATAGATGGAGCTTTAGTTCAGTATACTCGTCAGAAAATAGACGATTCATATAAGATGGAGGATGTAATAGCTCTTATAAAGGAGTATGGAATTCCTCTTATAACAGATGACAACTATGCAGTGATGAAGGTAAGAAAGATAGGAAATGAATTGGGAGCGGATCTGTCGGCATTTTCAACCTTCAAACTTCTGGGACCTGAGGGAATCGGATGTATAGTTGGTAAAGGGGAGTTTATTGAAAAAATTGTAAAATCCAACTATTCAGGGGGAGGACAGGTTCAGGGACATGAGGCACTGGATGTACTGAGAGGTCTTGTCTATGCTCCGGTGGCTCTTGCTATTCAGGGAGAG
>JBOFCM010000101.1:0-5831 GCA_051646055.1 Fusobacteriaceae bacterium | reverse complement strand
AGAGATGTCTAACTATGATCTTAAGTCTGATAGCAGAGAAATTGGGGCAGAAGTAGACCCTGTAGCTTACAGAGACGTAGCCGATCAAATAAAGGCTATGCAGGCTTCTTTCAAAAGATCTGGAGTTAACATCGATGTTGAGATAGATCCTACTTTGGAGGTAAAGGGAAGAGTTATTGCTGAACCTGGTAAGACTACAGTAGTTAAACTTAACCCTCTAAAGATTACAGAAGACACACACATCCATGAATTCAGCCACATCCTGGTAGAGCTTCTAGGGGAGAATGACCCTACAGTAAAGCAAGCTATGAAGGAGCTAGAGGGTACTGAGTTATATGCTAAAGTAAAAGAAAGATACCCAGAGTTGAGCAAAGAAGCTCTAGATAAAGAGGTACTTGTTACAGCTATAGGTCTTGCTGGTGCTAGAATTAATAGACAGAACCCTAATAAGTTTCAGAAGATTGTAAATAGAATCTTTAGAAAGATAGCCAAAGCTCTAGGATTCACTAATGAATCTGCAGTAGAGGACCTGGCTAGAACCATGCTTGATGGAAGATTTGATAAGTCTAGATTTACTCAGAGTCTTACTTATCTATCAGCTGATAGTAAGGGGACAGCTGAGTTAGCTGAGAAATTTGATAATCTGCTTACAGATATTAAGATAGGTATTAAAGAAAACATTGCTAGACTTAAAAGAAGAGATGAAGAAGCTAATGAGAAAGCAGTTGCTAAACTTGAAATACTAGAGAAGAAATTAGAGAAAGTAAAGCAGGTAGAAGACCTGATGGAGTTTGTAAACTACACATCTTCTTTATCTAAAAGGGCAGAAGAAGTCTTCAATAAAATTGAGGAGGAATACAATGAACAGATGGGGGAAGAGGATAGACTTAGACTATTGTCAGAACTCCATAAAGTTAACATGTATCTAAATGACTTTTACGGTGGGGTAGATAAGAGTAAAAGTATTATGGGGAGAGTTAGAGCTCTTGTAGCTGTTAAGCTCAGAAGAATGAATAGAAGACTGACTGAAGAACAGAGAGCTGCTGACCCAGAGTATGCAAGACTGAGTAGTGTAGAGAAAACACTAATAGATGCTATCGATAGAATGGATCTTGTACATGAGGACTATCTTAATACAGGTATTCCAATGATAGCAGATCTTCTTATGGAATATCACACCCCTGAGGTTAATGATCAAATTAATAGCATCATAGCTAACATTGATAAGAACAAGAGGCTTATAGCCATAGATAAAGATGCAGAATACAATGCACTTAGAAAGGCTAATAAGGAGGGTACTTTAGGGGATGAAGCCTATCAGGAAGCTTTAGTTGAGCTGAATATACGGCAGATGGAGAAAAAGAAAATTGGTAAGGCTACAATTGAAGCAGAGCTTAGAAAAGCTCAGACAGATAAATCTTACTTCAGCTATCTACTAGATCCACTAGTATATTCTTCTCAGGCTAGTCTTCAAATGTTTGCTCTTACAGTTAAGAATAAAATGCTTGAAGCTAATCAAAACACTCAAGATACAATATTCAAACTTGCTGGGGAGTATGAAGAATACACTAAAGTAAAAGGAACTGGATTTGATGCTAATAAATTTAATGAGGATATTACTGAGACAGTAGATCACTCATACTTTGACTCAGAGACTGGGAAATATAAAACTATTAAAGTACTATCATTCGTACAGCCTTATGATGTAAATGCTTATAGAAAAGCAGAGTCTCAGATGTATGAGGATCTTAAAAAGAAGTATAATATCCCAGAGGATAAGGACCAAAGAAACATGTGGTTCAAGGATAAAAAGAATGCAGCAACTATTAGATCTTTTTATCGAGGAGTATCAGATTGGTATGCTCAGAACTCAGAGCCTAGTGTAGATTCTAAAGCCACATTAGTTAGATTACTTGGGGAGAAAACTAATATCCAATCTAATTTAAATAAAGCTACTGCTGAGAATGATGGGGATAAGATGGCTTATTATATGAATGAGTTGAACGAAGTTAACTCTGTTATCAGTAAGATATACGATCCTACTACAAAACAATTTAAAGGGAGAGCAGTACAGCCTAATGCTAAATATGCTAATCCAAAGTATACAGCTCTTCAGAATAATCCCGCTGCATTTAAATATTATACAGCTCTACTAGATCAGTATAAGGAAAGTCAGACTAAGATTGGGAAAGGTAAAATGCCTGGTAACTCTTGGGAGAACTTTAGTTATGTAGCTCCATTCATATTAGCTGATGGATTAGAGAAAGTACAAAGAGATGGGGCTATAGACACTGTAAAGTTAAAGGCTAGAGAAGCATTTAATTTCTTATCTACTGATACTAGCTATGGAGATGCTATTAATGCTAATAAAGAATCTGGAAATAAACTAGTACCTATCTTCTATACTAATCCTACTGATGAGAGTATGATTACCAGAGATATGGTTAGCTCCATCATTCAGTTTACAGGGATGGCTGACATGTACAAAGCAAAGTCAGAGATTCAAGGAGCTGTAATGCTTATGAGAGATATAGTATCGAATAGAGAAACCATAGCTACTACTGCTGACAGTAACCCTATCATCCATAGACTATCTAATATCGTAGGTAAGACAAGATATAAAACTACAGATACTGATGCTGCTAACTTTAAGCATCTTGATGAATGGATTGATACTGTATTCTTTGGGGAGACAGAGCTAAAAGAAAGCTTAAGTAAACTAGGTCAGGAGATATCTGTAAACAAACTGGCTGGGAAACTAGCTGGGTATACAGCACTTAACAACCTTGCATTTAATGCTCTTCAAGCTACTAATCAGCTATTGATAGATAACGTAAGATTGATTGAAGAGGGAGTATCTGGACAGTTCTTTAGTAAGTCTGATCTTGCATGGGCTAAATCACAGTTCCACTTGTCTCTACAAGGACTAGGTCAACTAAAAGATTTTGAGGCATTTGCCCCTAAAACTAAACTTGGGCAGGCCATTCTATATTTCGATGCTCTATCAGATGTAACTAGTTCTATTTATAAAGATAAGAGTGGTCCTAAAGCTTTGAGAGCTTTAAAAGATACTCCTATGATATTGCAATCAATAGCAGAAAACGAAACAGCTCTTACCAGAATGCTTGCCTTGATGAAATCTTATGAAGGTAAAATTCTAGATACTAATGGTCAGGTACTTCTAAATGAAGATGGTAAGCCTGCTAACATGTGGGATGTATTTATTGTAGATGAGAAGACTGGTAGATATAGCATTGACCCAAGAGTTAAAGATGCTAATAAACTACGAGTGCAACTACGAAACAGAATCTCTGGATTGACTAAGAAGACTAACCAGGTTAAGAATAAGTTTGATGATGCTATGCTGCAAAGAAGATGGTACGGTAAACTTATCATGCTGTTCAGAAGATACTTTGTTCCATCACTTAGAAGATACTATGGGCATGGTAACATCTCTAGACTTGGAGGTGGATTGCATAGAGATATGGAATTAGGGACAGTATCAGAGGGATTGATACATTCTACATTTAGATTATTTAAAGAAAGCTTTGCTAAGAAAGGAAACTTTGCTGCCGTCTACAAACAGATGGAGGATTTTGAAAAACAGAATGTAAAAAGATTCGGGATACAACTTGGATTTGTTATAACCTGTCTTGCAATCCTCAGTGCACTGCAAGATGATGACGATGATGATGAATCATTTGCAGAACACTTTGCCATCTATCAGGCTCTTAGAATGCAATCAGAATTAACTCAGTTTATAAAGCCTAATGAGTTTGTAAAAATGGCTGAATCTCCTAGTGCTACTATCAGAACTATAGGTAAGACAACAGAATTACTAGATCAGTTTATGATACAGACAGGAGGAATGATAACTGGGGATACAGAAGGAATGTACTACGAAAGAAAGTCTGGGTCTCACTTAAAAGGGGATAATAAATTCCTAGCTAAGCTAGAAGATCTTATCCCAATCTTGAATGGTATAAGTAGATCACAGAATCCTGAGGAAGCATCTAAATGGTTTAACTTAGGGGCTGGCTCAGGTAAATAAGAATGGGCTAAAAAAAGGGGGCCGTTGCCCCCTTTCTTCTAACCTAAACACTATGTCGATATCACATCAACTAGTTTCTTTAATTCTTAATTTATCATGATCCTCCATTAGTTTCTTAAGATACAGAGCTAAGTCAAGAGCTTCTTCATAGGCATGTTGCAGCCACTCTTGTTTAGATAGGTCCTTCCTATCCATAGTTGTACCGTATGTTGCTAATCCTCTCTCTTCACGAATCTTTAAATCCATGATTACTGACTGTAATAATTTACTTGGCTCTTTCATAGCTGGTGTACTTATTTTTTAGGTGGTGTACTTAAATGAGAAGGTGGTGTACTTATTCATTGCTCACCTCCTTTGTGAAAGTTATATTTTTTAACACGATAAGACCAAAATCTAAATGGATAATTGGCAAGGTATTTCACTCCATACCCGTCAATATATTCGTGAACACTTTTCCCCGAAACTATGTCATCAAATGAATAATGCAAGTGCTTCATTGTTAATCTGCTTAGTATTGCTTTCATAGCTTCTCTATTTCTTGTTTTACTTCATCATAGTACATTACCATTTCATAACCATCCATGACCTCAGACTCATCACTTTCTTCAAACCTATACATCAGTTCGTTAACTGTGATGAAGCTAGTATACTCTGGTTTGTATAGTGACAGCAGCATCTTTTTAATCTCATCTACTGCTATCAAGGCACATTCTTTTGCAAAAAAGGCATTACCATTTGTTTGGGTAAACTTGTCTACTAATTCTATTGCTTTCTCTTTTGGTGTCATTGCTCACCTCCTTTGTATGTTTCGTTGTAGTATTGTTGACATTGCCTACCGTGTACTGGAACGTCTTGACCTCCTTCCCAGTATGCCTCTTCAATCTGCTCACGCTCCATTGCTTTGATTTCGTAATACATATTGTGATGCATAGTTAGAAGTTCGCGAACATCAATCTCACCATTGACATATAGCATAATAATTTCTCTGCTCTTTTCTTCGTAAATGTCAATTGCTGTTTTTTTAATCATGATTTTCCGTAAATTAAATAAAGTTCATATTCACATTCAGTCATTGTAATATACTGACCGTTAATTTTAATAAGATACACTCTTTCCATAACCGCTGTTTGTTTACTCATAAGCTTATACCCGTTAGGGATTTTTTTAATTAGACATTAGACTTTTGCACCCTTTAGGGTATAAGAATCATTATCCCAAAACTGATCACAAGTCTTATCCTCTTTGATAGGTGGATTAACAAAGAAGCTTTGTCTCCAATCATTCTTAGGGGCTGTAAACCTATAACATCTCTCTTTCATAGGGCAGTCTTGCCCTGAACACATTGCTATGTCTGCCATCACGATTCTTGTATTTGTCCACCATCCCAAGTATCTTGAGGTAACGGATGCTCTACTTCGTAGTCCCCGTTAATCCAATCAATAGGAGTGGATAGGTTATCATTGGCCTTCATAAAACAATTACTCCCAACAAAGCCAGCCTTCATACTTCCGTATACTTCAGCTGCTGGATGTGGTGCAGTAATCACAACGTGGGATTTGCCATCGTACATATTCGTCCCCTTAACTAAGGCTTCGAATCTGTTCTGTGCATATTTACCCCATAGTAGAAATACAACATTGTCTTTCTCTCTGACCATCTTGGTAACCATCTTATCTACAAAGCCTCTCCACAGGCTTTCATGGTAATTTGGATGACCCTTTACCACAGTTAATGTTGTATTGAGAAGGAGTACCCCTTGCTTTGCCCAGTGCTCTAGACT
>JBOFCM010000100.1:0-56121 GCA_051646055.1 Fusobacteriaceae bacterium | reverse complement strand
CAAGTGCTGTTGGAGAGTTTAAAAATGGAGAAACAAGAAAATCTCTAGCTAATAATTGGGAATGGGCTCCAGAAGTTATCGTTGGATGGGCAACCAAATTCTAATGTTGTAACAAATTATATTTAAGCCACCGTAGAATAAATATACGGTGGCTTATTTTTTATAGTATTTTTTGAAAAAAATATACCTTTTAGCAGAAATGTAGTATAATATGTGGATATTTTTTATTCTAAGGAGAAAAAAATGCTTAAATATATTATAGTTGTTTCAGAAAATTCAGCAGAAATAAATGAAATTCATACAGCTGACTGCCCAGAGGTAAGAAATTTTTCAGATGTTAGAACTTTGGATTCTTTTAATAACTCACATGAGGCAAAGGAATATGCTGAAGAGGCAGGATTTGACAGAGTACATCAGTGTCCACACTGCTGTTCGGAGTTTTTTTAGAAAATAAAAGAGGCTAACTCCCAAAGTAGATTTTTGATCTATTGAGTTAGCCTCTTTTTAAATTATAAAAATAAATTTATAAGAAGTGAGGTAAGGATAAGCATGAAAGCTCCCCCAATTCTTGAAGATATTTGAGCAAAAGGCATAAGTTCCATTCTTTTAGCAGCTGAAAGAACTGCAACATCTCCTGTTCCTCCCATGTTTGCCATACATAGTCCAGCAGTGATAGAACCCTCAATCATATAGAAATTCATAAACTTTCCAACAATAGCTGTTCCAATTATTGAACCTACAACTGTGGTAATAACAAGAGCTAGATAAGTTGGGCTAAAAGCCGAAATAACTTCTTTGAGGCTAGTATAGGCTATTCCGATACCAACAAGTAGTGCTGCTGTAAAGTTTGTCATAACAAATTGGTACCATTTTGTTGCACACTCCTCATAATGAGAGCTGATGGCTCCAAAAGCTTTTGCAAAAGCCACCGAGATTATCATAAGAGCATAAGGATGAAGATTGATAAATTTTCCAAGAGTGGATCCTAAGATAAAAAATGATGTTGAGATAACTAGTCCAATACCAAGATCTTTATTTGTAATTGGTGATTGTTTTTTAATCTCTTCTTGAACCTCGTCGCCCTCTGTTTTTAAAAGTTTTCCCTCTCCACTTAAATTTTTGAATCTCTTTCCAAGTTTATCAAGAAGTCCACCACAAACGATAGCTATTGCATTACCAAGAGCTACAGCTGGAACCATAACTGAAAGGAGTTGTGTGGGATCCTGCTTTAAAGCTTTTCCAAAAATTTGAGCTAATGGAACAGCACCAGCTCCCATACCTCCCCCCATTATAGGGATAGCGATGTAAAAGATAGCGTTTGTAAATCCATAACCTAAGAGATATCCGACCCCTCCTGTTAAGAGAATAGAGCAGATAACACCACCCATAATTACAGGAAGATATCTGAGAGCAGCTCGAACAAGTAGTTTTCTACTCATTCCGAGTATACTACCAACGATTAGTGCAGCTATGTAGAAATCTAAAAATCCTCCAGTGGTCATAAAATTTTTCACAGTTGCAAGAGTTGTTTCTGGCAAAATTCCATAATGAACAAAGGCAGCAGATACAAAAATAACTACTATTGGGCCCCCACCAAAATAATCTTTTACAATTGGTGTGTTATTTCCTAAAAAATCAAGAATCGCCCCCATGATAATAATGAAAGGGAATGCTCCAACCATATTTTTAGGTAGAACACCCATAAATGATGCGATAAAAATTATAGCTGAAATAGGAATGAAATATTTCATTTCTATTCCCGCAAGTTTGAAATTTTCTTTTTGCAAAATGTGTTGTGTAGTTTCCATGATGAATCCTCCATGCTGTATTTAGTCTTAAGCAATATGTTTATATCTTATAAAAGCTTATTTGTCAAATTTATGCCTGGTGAATTCTTTGGAAAATTTTGAAATATAAAAAAATAAAAAAGCCCGGAATAAAATCCAGGCTTTTATATATATATTTATCTTGGGGAGAAAATATATTATGAAAAAATTATTTCAGGGGAGAAATTTATTTTTTCAACTACAATAATTAGACGACAGAAGTTATAGAAAAGTTTAAAAAAATTTTATAAATTTTTAAAACTGAAGTATAATTAAAATATAAGAGAATCAGACAAAGAAAAAGAAAGGCTGAAAGTAATGAATGTTGAAAATTTAGAAATATTAAATAAATTTGAAATTGAAACTGTAAAAGAAGCTATAAATTATTATTATATGATGGAATTCATGCTAGAATCACAGGAAATAAATCAAGATGAAGAGATTGGTTTAGCCTATACTGAAGATGATGATGGGATTCCAAAGCAAATCTCAACAATAATTGAAAAAAAAGAGATATATGTTTATGAAGACAATATCAAAGTAAAAACATTTTCTATGGAAAAATCTGAATATATTGAATTTTTAGATTCAGTAAACTTTAATGACTTAATAAATCTTTAAAAATATTTTATAAAAATTAGGGGAGATATGAAAAAAATAGTGGATGTAGTTGCTGGAATAATTGAAAATGAAAAGAATGAGATTTTATGTGTAAAAAGAAGCAGGGAAATGTCGCTTCCAAATTTTTGGGAGTTTCCAGGGGGAAAAATTGAGAAGGGAGAATCCATCTTTCAAGCTTTGGCGAGAGAGCTTTCGGAAGAGTTAGAGATAAGTGGGGAAATTTCAGAAGAAATTTTTTTAGAAACTTTACATGAATATGAAAAAATAAAAGTTAATCTTATCTGTATTAAGGTAAAAAATATATCTAGTGAGCCTAATTTAAAAGAACATTCGGAAAAATTGTGGTTAAAAAGACCAGAATTAAATAGATTGCAATGGGCACCAGCAGATATAGAGACAGTAAAAAAATTACAAAGGGAGAGTAAATAAAAGTTGATTCTAAATACCGATCAAAATTATAAAACACAGCTTTTAGGTAGTTTAAAAACAGGTTTTATTGATTACTCTTTTTTATCAAGAGAAGATTATTTACCTGAAATTTTAGTGAACAGTCCAGAACGAAAAATAAAAGTTTTAACAACAATAGAAAGAGAGCTTAAAAGTTGTGACGAGTTCTTTTTTTCAGTAGCTTTTGTAACAAGAAGTGGAGTGGCTGTTTTAATTGATATTTTTCAGGAATTGTTGAAAAGAGGAATAAAGGGGAAAATATTAGTTTCACAATATCTCAATTTTACAGAACCGGAAGCTTTGAAGGCACTTCTTAAATTTTCGAATATAGAGTTAAAGATAGTAACTAAGGGTGGATATCATGCTAAAGGATATATGTTTAAGCGGGGTGAAAAATATAATCTTATAGTGGGAAGTAGTAACTTCACATCAACGGCTTTTTCTACAAATAAAGAGTGGAACTTGAAGGTATCTACCACAAAAGAATCCTATCTGACCAAAAGAATGTTAAGTGAGTTTGAGGAAGAATTTGAAAAATCTACTCTTGTAACTCCTGAATTTATAATGAAATATGAAAGAGTGTATAAAAAAGCAAAATATCAAGCTATGGCAAAAGAGCAAGATAATATAATGGAGAATGAGGTTTTTTATAGAATAGAATCAGAGGATGAAGTTCCTTATGAGGTAATATCAGAAAATATATTAGAGCCCAATCTTATGCAAAAAGAAGCTCTAAAAAGTTTAGAGAATTTAAGAGAAAAGGGTGAAAAGAAAGCTCTGATTATTTCAGCCACTGGGACCGGAAAAACCTATCTTTCAGCTTTTCATGTTCAAAAGGTCAATCCTAAGAAGTTTTTGTTTGTAGTTCATAGAGAAAATATAGCTAGAGCTGCACAAAAAAGTTTTGAAAAGGTAATTGGAAAAAGGAAAAGTATGGGAGTATACTCTGGAAATTCTAGAGAAATTAGTAGTGATTATATATTTTCAACAATTCAGACAATTTCAAGAGATGAGCATATGAAAAAATTCCATCCAGAGCATTTTGATTATATAGTAATAGATGAAACCCATAGAGCTGGAGCGGATTCATATAAAAAAATTATGGAGTACTTTAAACCCAAATTTCTGATGGGGATGACAGCTACACCAGAAAGAACTGATGGATATAATATATTTGAATCTTTTGATTATAATATAGCCTACGAAATTAGATTGCAACAGGCTCTCGAAGCTGAGATGTTATCACCGTTTCATTATTATGGAGTCAAAGATATTTATGCTGGAGATATGGAAACAGAATTTGAATTTTTAAATTCAGATGAAAGAGCCAGACATATAATAGAAAAAGCTGAATTTTATGGCTGTGATGACGGGGAGATTAGAGGATTAGTTTTTTGTAGTAAAGTAGAAGAATGCAAAATATTTTCAAAAAAATTTAATGAGTATGGTTTTAATACTAGGTATCTTTCGGGAGGAAACTCTGAAGATGAGAGAAGAGATGCTATAAATCTTCTAGAGAGTGATGGAAGAGATAAAATTGATTATATTTTTACAGTGGATATATTCAATGAGGGGATAGATATTCCTAAGGTGAATCAGGTTATTATGGTAAGACCAACTCAGTCAGCTATAATTTTTGTTCAGCAACTGGGAAGAGGTCTAAGAAAATCAGAGGGTAAAAATTATCTTACAGTTATAGATTTTATAGGAAATTATAAAAATAACTATATGATACCAATCGCCCTATTTGGAGATAACTCTTACAACAAAGATACTTTGAGAAATCTCATGGTCAAGGGAAATAGAATGATTCCTGGGAGTTCTACTATAAGTTTTGATGAGATATCAAAAAAAGAGATATTTCAGGCTATAGATACTGCAAAATTAGATGGGAAAAAAGATTTAACCAAAGATTATGAGCTTTTAAAATTTAAAATTGGAAAAATACCGAGTATGATGGATTTTATAGAGCATGGCTCAAGAGATCCCTATAATTATGTAATTTATTCCAAAAATTCTTACTATGAATTTTTAAAAAATATAAAAGAGGAAATTGAAGTTTTGGGAGAATATAAGGAACAATTGCTCAAACTTTTTTCTTTAAATATTGGAAATGGAAAAAGAATTCATGAAATTTTATTGATGAAGAATCTCATGAAAAATAAGACTTTAAAAGGTGAGGAATTTTTAAACTTATTATATTCTAGATATGAGATAGATGACTGTGAGAATGAAACAATTGATTCTGTACTTAGAAATCTTAATTTTGATTTTGTAAGAGAATCTCATGAAATAATAGGTTATATTGAAGAGAAGAAAGAATTTTATCTGAAAAAGAGTTTTATAAATTGTTTGGAGAATGAGGAATTTAAAAATCAGATTTTAGACATTATGAATTATGGAGAATATACGTTTAATAAAAAATATAGTAGAGAAAAATACCAAGCTGGGTTTATACTCTATGAAAAATATTCCAGAAAAGATGTTTGTAGAATTCTAAATTGGGAACTTAATGAGGAGGGAACAGTAAATGGTTATAAAGTAAGAGAGGAGAAAAATAGCTGTCCAATATTTGTAAATTACCATAAATCTGAAGATATTAATCCCAATATAGCCTATGAGGATGGGTTTATAGATAGGCATACATTTAAATGGATGTCCCGTTCTCAAAGAAAATTAGAGAGTAAAGAGATACAGATTATAAAAAACAATAAAAAATTAAGGATACCTCTTTTTATAAAAAAACATGACGGAGAAAGTACAGATTTCTATTATATGGGAGATATGATTCCCCAGCAAGAAAGTTTTAAACAGAAAGAGATGCCAAATGGAGCACCAGTAGTTGAAGTTACTTATACTTTAAAATACTCAGTCCAAGAGGAAATATATGAATACATAACAACTTTATAATAGAAAAAGGAGAGCAAAATGGCAAAAGGATACGATTTATACAAAGAGAGAGTTGATAAAGTAACATGGTTTGGAAAAGAGCTCACAAGAAGGTCAAAATCTAAGTGTGAACTTTGTGAAGCAACAGGGGTGAAGCTCCATGTATATGAGGTGCCCCCATCTAAGGAGGAACCAGAGATAGAAAGATGTATCTTTATCTGTGACGATTGCAGAGAGAAGATAGATAGATTGAAAAAAATTAAGGAGAATGATTTGAGGTTCCTTTCTAGTTCAATTTGGAGCGAAGTACCTATGGTGAAAGCTTTTTCTATATATCTTCTAAAAAATATAAGTGGAAAGTTTGGTTGGGCTGAAGATATGCTAGAGGATCTTTATATGGATGAGGACACAGAAGAGATGGTAAAAAAAATAGAGTTATAGTTTTCTGATTTCTATTTTAGAACCATGCATCTGCATGTTCTACTAGAATCTTTCTTTATAATTTTTTCTTTATAATATTTCTTTATAGCAGACTTCCGGAGGAAGAAGGGTAGTGTAAAAATGGATATGGGTGTACTGTCCGTAGGGAAGGACGGTATTTCCACGGGAGGAAGGGCATTTTTTCATCTGGGTTCACCTGGTGAACCTAAGAATTTTGTGGGATTAGGGGAGGTTTGGAATGGCGGGTTTTTTTAAAGTGGATAATGATGTGATTGATAAGATGAAATTTACAAATGCTGTAGAATATTATGTTTATACTATTATTTTGAGGTATAGTAATGGAGGAAGGATGGCCTTTCCATCTATAGAGCATATGAGAAAGATAATAGGTTGCTCTAATAGAAAAATTTCAGCCTCCCTTAAAGCACTGGAGGAGAGAAAATTGGTAGTGATATACAGAACTCCAGGAAAAAATAATAAGTATCTACCTTTTAAAGAGCAGGAGAAGATAGAAGAGGTATTGAAAGATGAGTTGGAAGAGATAGTAAAAAAAGAGCAGGAGAATAGCCAGGATAATTATAAGTGGAGAAAACAACTGTTAAGTTTGATACATGAAGATATAGCTATAGCAACTGATAGAACTATAAAAGAGGTAAGGACAGTATTTCCAGCAAAGAAAATCTCCATAAGTGATTTGGAGAGAATAAGGAAACGTATAAATAATTCTGAATTTTTGAGAGGAGAAGCAGGAGAAAAACCAACTCTCAGACATTTTGGATCTATGTATCAAATTGATAAGATATTAGAAGGGTATTACGACAGCTGGGAAGATGATGAGTATTGATAGATAGGAGGGGAAATTTCCCCTCCTATCTATTATTATTTATTATTTGTTGAAAATCTGGTCCTTATCCTGAGCATCATAATAGATAACTCTAGCTAGAGAGTCTCCAGGCTCGGAGAAAGGATAATCTTTAAGACTCGCCACTATCCCATCCTTATCAGAAGTGTATTCCTTAACTATATTTCCTAGTCCGTCATATTGAGCAAAAAGAACCTGTCCTTTCTTTACTTTTTCATTTATCTGAACCTTACTCTCCACGTATCCTCCTTTTTCAGCTCGAATACGGTTCCAGTTATTTCCAATAAATCCTTTATTATTAATTTTAATTTTTCCGGAAACATTTCCCGAATCAATAAGGTTGTTTAAAACTCCCTGAGTCCCTCTTGCTACAATTTCTGGTTGAACTCTTTCACTGGATCCAAGTTCAAAAGTTATTGTGGGAATACCAGTTTCTACGAAAGAAGTTTCCACAGATCCCTTTTCTCCATTGTCCATTTTAATGATGTCAGCACCTGTAAGTTTAGCCATTTTTGCAATCTCGGGATTTCTGAAATCTGCATATACAAAAAGTGGGAACTGGCTACCTTTACCGCTGGTGTGGAGATCGATAACTTTATCAGCATTTTTTGACAGAAGATTATTCCAGATTAGAGTTGAATATTTCTGGTCAGAACTAGTAATTTTTCCGCTGTCCATCTGTCTGTTGAGGTCGGAAGTAGATTCAGAATTTCCACCAAATTTATATCCTCTAGTGTTATTCATAAGACCTGGAACATTCATTCCGTGGACTATAGTTACAGTCCCTTTAAGATTTTCAGGTTGAAGACTCTCTTTTACTTTGTAGCTCACAAGAATGGGGTTAACCTCATTTCCATGTACTCCAGAATTTACGAGAAACTTTTTCCCCTCTTGCTTTCCTTTGATTACAGACACAGGTATAAACCATGGTTTTCCCAAGCTGTTTTCAGAGGTTTGGAAATAGAATTCATGAATTTTTCCTGGCTCTAAATCTGAAACGTCCAGATTGGTGATAACTTTTTTTCCTAAAAAAGTTTCTCCCGTATAATCTGTCTGGGCTAAAGCCATAAAAGAAAGTGATAAAGTTCCGATAAATAGTTTTTTTGAAATTGTCATAATTTTACCTCCAGAAATTTTTTTCAAATTTCTGCCAAAATAAAAAGGCATACCAGGGTATGCCAAAGAGAACTCATGGAAATAAGCGTATTGCTATGGCAGCGTTGCAATACTTAATCTGCAGTTTTTATGTCATCATCGCCATCGGCCTTAGGCTCCGAACATAGAGGCAGACTAACCTCATATTTAGTTAAGGGGTATTCTATATTAAAAAAATCCCTTTGTAAAGAGTTTTTTTAAAAAAAATCAGGTATAATTATGTCAAAGATATAAAAAACTCTGGGAGGCGAAGACTTAAATGAAAATAAAAATATTTTTATTGACTCTTTTATTTGCAGGATGCTCGGTGGTAGGTTATAGGACTACCGAGGAGCCCAAATATAAACTTTTGAAAAAAGAAAAAAAATTCGAAATCAGGGAATATGAACCTATAATTGTGGCAGAAGTGGTTACAGAGGGAGATTATAAAGAGAGTAGTAAAAAGGGATTCAATAAACTGGCAAAATATATTTTTGGAGAAAATAAAACCAGAGAAAACATAGGGATGACAGCTCCGGTTTTTCAAGAGAGCAATAATGAAAAAATTTCTATGACAGCACCTGTCTTTCAAGAAAAGAGTGGTAAAGGCTGGGTAATGAAGTTTACAATGCCGGAAAAATATACTCTAGAAAATTTGCCGGAACCCCTGGATAGTGAGATAAAAATAAAAATATTAGGTAGTAAAAAAGTTGCGGTTATAATCTATTCCGGGATTTTGACTGGAGAAAAAATAGAAAAAAATACAATCGCACTCAGGGAATGGATGAATAAAAACAGTTATGAGGAGATATCTCCTCCCCAATCAGCAGGATATGATCCGCCGTGGACAATACCTTTCCTTCGAAGAAATGAAATTCAAATAGAAACAAAATAAAAATAGAAAAAATTATTTCTAGTATAGCTTCTATAAATGATGTTATAATAACAATCATTTTAAATATTAAAGGAGTGAAAAATGTTTGAATATCTGAAGGGGAAAATAGAGTATAAAAAACCTGAGTATGCAGTTGTAGATGTGAGTGGACTGGGATACCGTGTAAACATATCTCTGAAAACTTATGATAAATTGATAGTAGGAGAAGAAAATAGAATATATATATATAACTTCATAAAAGAGGATGCCTTTAAACTTATCGGTTTTTTAAAAGAGAGCGAAAGAACTGTTTTTGAGCTTCTTCTCTCTGTTTCTGGGATAGGGGTAAGCCTTGCATTGTCTATACTCTCATCCTTTGAAATCGGTGAGATAAGAAAAATAGTTTCAGAAGAGGATTATCTTAAGTTGAAAAAAGTGCCAAAACTAGGAGAGAAAAAATCTAAACAGATTATTTTGGATCTCAAAAGCAAACTGGAGTTGCTGAATATTATAGCTATGGAAGAAAATAGTGAAGAGATAGATAGCAGTGCCATTATAGAAGAGGAACTGTTCCTGGCTTTGGAAAGTCTGGGATACAGTAAAAAGGAAATTGATAATCTGGTAAGTAAGAAGGAGATGAAGGAATTCAAATCTATTGAAGAGGCTATAAAAGCTGTTCTCAAAAAGATTAGAGAGAAAAAATAGGAGGCTTCATATGAAGAAAATCTTTGTTCTGGATACCAATATATTAATACATGATCCCCGTAGTATATATAGTTTTAAAGAGAGTGAGGTTGTACTGCCCATATTTGTAATTGAAGAGATAGATGATCTTAAAAGAAAACCCTCTACTGCTATCCATGCCAGAATGGCATCTAGAGTGATTGAAGAGATAAGAAAAAAAGGGTGTATAGCTAAAGGAATAAAGTTAGAGGATAATATAAATTTTCGTGTAGAAATAAAAAATGATCCTGAACTATTGCCTAAATCTCTGAGAAGAGACATAACTGATAATAAGATAATTTCTGCTGTTTTAGGAATACAGAAAGAAAATCCAGAAAAAACTGTAGTTATGATAACTAAAGATATAAATATGAGGATTAAAGCAGATGCACTAGGGATAAAAGTAGAAGATTACGAAACTGACATGGTGAGATATTCGGATCTCTACGAGGGATATTATGAGGTAGAGATAAGCAAAGAAAATTTTGAAAAATATGAAAAATCTGGAAAAATAAAAGCTGCAGATTTAGAAATAGGAATCCAGCTCCAGCCCAACTGCTTTTTAAAAATGAAAAATGGAGAGAGAGCAGCCACTGGAAGATATTCAGATGGAAAAATTATTAAACTTCAGCTAGGAGATATAAATGCATGGGGAGTACGAGCTCGGAATGATGAGCAGAGATATGCCATGGACCTTCTTATGGATGAAAAAATAAAAGTGGTAAGCTTGGTAGGGAAAGCCGGAACAGGAAAAACACTTTTAGCTGTAGCGGCAGGATTGGAACAGGTGGTAGAGAGAAAGGTATATAAAAAACTCCTAATAGCTCGTCCAATTATACCGATGGGAAAAGATATAGGATATCTACCAGGTTCAGAAAAAGAGAAACTGAGACCTTGGATGCAACCGATATATGACAATATTGATTTTTTAACCGATGCTAAAGAAGCTGGTTCGGGAGAAAAAGTTGTAGAGGGATTGGAGGCCATGGGAATACTTAAGATAGAAGCCCTTACATACATAAGAGGACGTAGTATTCCAGCAGGATTTATAATTATAGATGAGGCTCAAAATTTGACTCCCCTTGAGATAAAAACCATTGTAACGAGAGCAGGGGAAGGTACTAAAATAGTTTTCACAGGAGATCCTGAACAGATAGATAGTCCTTACCTGGATGCGAATACCAATGGACTCACATATATGGCTGAAAAGTTTCAGGATGAAGAGATTGCAGGGCATGTGACTCTTAAGAAAGGAGAACGTTCACCTCTTGCTGAGATTGCAGCAAAACTTTTATAAAATTTCCTTTTAATTTGCACTTATTTATTATATAATAGTGTATTAGAAAAATAGGAATTATGGAGGAAATTACATGGTAACGATCATAACTTTGATACTATTTATATCTGCAATAGCCCTTATAGGTCTGGTACTGGTTCAGCCTGACAGAAGTAACGGTATGACTGCCAGCATGGGAATGGGAGGAGCTAACACTGTTTTTGGAATTTCTAAAGATGGAGGGCCACTGGCTAAAGCTACCACAGTTGCTGCAATAGTATTTATAGTTTCTGCACTTTTATTGTATATTGTTAAATAATAGAGGAGCGTATTGAGTTTTCAATACGCTTTTTTGACTTTTATTGGAGGAGGGTTTGGTGCAAAATTTATTTAGTGGTAATTATGAAGAGGTAAAACCCCTTGCACTGAAACTCAGACCAAAAACGCTTCAGGAATTTATAGGACAGGAAAAAATAGTAGGGGAAAATGGTATACTGAGAAAACTTCTTGAAAAAAAAAGGTTAAGCAATTCCATTTTTTATGGTCCGCCAGGGGTTGGAAAAACAACTCTGGCAGAGATAATAGCTCAGGAGATAGGGTTTGAATTTGAATCTCTCAATGCTACCACTGCTGGAGTCAATGATCTCAAGGGGGTTGTAGAGAGAGCTAAAAAAAACCTGGAATATTACCAAAAGAAAACAATACTTTTTCTAGATGAAATCCACAGATTTAATAAACTTCAACAGGATGCTTTGCTTTCCAGTACAGAATCGGGAGTTATAATTCTCATAGGAGCTACAACTGAAAATCCTTTTTATAACTTGAATAATGCTTTGCTTTCGCGAGTGATAGTTTTTGAATTTGAGTCTTTAAAAAATGAAGATATAAGGGAAGTTTTAAAGAGAGGATGCGAAACTTTAAAATTAGAAGTTCCAGAAGATGTGACAGAGGCAATAGTGGACATATCCAAAGGGGATAGTAGAATAGCTCTGAATTATTTGGAGCTTTATTATAATTTGGGAGAAGAGATAGCAGGGAATCAGATACTGAATGTTTTCAGAGAACGGAGAGCATCTTTCCATAAGGAAGAAGACAAATACAATATCATATCAGCTATGATAAAAAGCATAAGAGGCAGTGATCCTGATTCGGGGGTTTATTGGATGGGAAGACTTCTCTCTGGAGGAGAGGATCCCAGGTATATTGCAAGAAGGCTTATGATACTTGCCAGTGAAGATATAGGAATGGCCAATCCAGAGGCTATGTTAATAGCAAACAGTGCCATGGGAGCCAGTGAAAAAATAGGTATGCCTGAGATAAGAATAATTTTGGCTCAGACAGTTATCTATCTTGCAATTTCATCTAAGAGTAATTCATGCTATAATGCTATAAATAGTGCTCTAAAAGATATAGAGGGAGGAGACTTGGAGAGAGTTCCTGCCCATATAGACAGTTCGGCTAAAGATTATCTTTATCCCCATGATTACAGAGGAAATTTTGTGAACCAGCAGTATAGTATAAAAACTAGAGATTATTATATTCCAGGGGATAATAGAAACGAAAAACTTATAAAAGAAAAGCTTGAGAAGCTTTGGAAAGTATAGAAGGAGGAAGAATGGAACTTATTAAGGGTGTGAGAGGAACTAGAGATATATATGGTAAGGACGGAGTGAAGTTTAACCATATATCTGAAGTAGCTCAGGAATTTTTCCAGAATTACGGATTTGAAATGATAAAGACTCCTATATTTGAGGAGACCGCTCTTTTCAAAAGAGGTATAGGAGAGGGAACTGACGTCGTGGATAAAGAGATGTACACATTCACTGACAGAGGAGAGAGAAGCCTTACTCTGAGACCTGAAGGAACAGCTCCAGTGGTGAGATGTTATCTGGAAAATAAAATCTACGGACAGGAGGAAACAAGTAGATTTTTCTATATAGGTCAGATGTTCAGATACGACAGACCTCAAGCTGGAAGGCAGAGGGAATTCAATCAGATAGGAATTGAAGTTCTAGGAGAAAATTCTCCTATATTGGATGCGGAAGTTATATCGATGAGTTATAAATTTTTGGATAAACTTGGGATAACTGATCTTCAGGTAGCTGTAAACTCAGTGGGAGGACAGGAATCTAGAAAAGTTTATAGGGATAGACTAGTAGATTTTCTGACTCCTATGAGGGAAGAACTTTGTGAAGACTGCCGTAATAGAATAGAAAAAAATCCATTGAGAGTTTTGGACTGCAAAGTAC
This sequence comes from Fusobacteriaceae bacterium, assembly GCA_051646055.1. GTDB lineage: Bacteria > Fusobacteriota > Fusobacteriia > Fusobacteriales > Fusobacteriaceae > JAGNZR01. Next base: position 42,779 of record JBOFCM010000100.1, on the reverse strand, counting down.
AAAAATGTAAATCTCTGACTCAGGAAGCTCCAAGTATAGTGGATTCTCTTACTGAAGAGGAGAGAAATCACTACGAGCAGGTAAAGAAATACCTAAAGCTTTTTGGAGTGGATTTTGTGGAAGATCCAAGACTTGTAAGAGGACTGGATTATTACTCAAGTACAGTATATGAGATTGTTACAAATAAACTTGGATCTCAAGGAACTGTTCTTGGAGGTGGAAGATATGATAATCTTCTGAAGCAGTTAGGAGACAAAGATATTCCAGCTTTCGGTTTTGCTGCTGGGGTAGAGAGAATCATGATGCTTACAGAAGAGATGAGTATGCCAGCTCCTAAAGTATATGTGGCATGGATGGGAGATACAGCTCAGGAAATTGGAATGAAGCTGGCTGATGATCTGAGAGTTGCAGGGATATACACAGCAGTTGACTATAAATCTAAGGGGATGAAAGCCCATATGAAAAAAGCTGATAGGCTGGGAGTTGACTTTGCTGTTATTATAGGTGAAAATGAGGTTGAAAACGGAAAGTATATATTGAAAGATTTCAAGAATAGAGAACAGTCTGAGCTTAGCTTAGAGGAGATAAAGGGGAGATTAATATGATTTACAGAACACACAATCTTGGACAGCTGAGAGCTGAGAATATTGGAGAGAAAGTAACTCTTTCTGGATGGGTAGACACAAAAAGAGATTTAGGGGGACTTACCTTTATAGACCTTAGAGATAGAGAGGGACTTACTCAGATAGTTTTTGATATTGATGTAGCAGATGCAACGACTGTAGAGATGGCTCAGAAACTTAAAAATGAATCGGTTATAAAAATAACAGGAACTGTAAAAGAAAGATACAGTAAAAATCTTAATATTCCTACAGGAGAGATAGAGATTTTTGCTACTGAACTGGAAGTTTTAAACCCTGCAGATGTACTGCCATTCCAGATTTCAGGAGATGAAAATGTAAGTGAAACTATGAGGCTTAAGTATAGATACCTGGATATAAGAAGATCTCATATGATGAACAATCTAAAGATGAGACATAGAATGATAATGTCTATCAGAAACTATATGGATGAGCAAGGTTTTCTAGATGTTGATACTCCCGTTCTTACGAAATCTACGCCTGAAGGGGCTAGAGATTTCCTAGTTCCTAGCAGAATAAGTCAGGGAGAGTTCTATGCACTTCCTCAGTCGCCACAATTATTTAAACAGCTGCTTATGATAGGTGGAGTAGAAAAATATTTCCAAATTGCAAAATGTTTCAGAGATGAAGATCTGAGAGCTGACAGACAGCCAGAATTTACACAGTTGGATATCGAAATGTCTTTTGTTACTCAAAATGATATAATGAATACAATCGAGGGACTTGCCAAGAGAGTATTTAAAAATGTAACTGGAGAGAGTGCTGATTATGATTTCATAAGAATGCCTTATTCAGAAGCTATGGAGAGATTCGGTTCAGATAAACCAGACACAAGATTCGGTGTGGAACTGAAAGATCTTTCTGATATAGTAAAAGATGCTGGATTCCAGGCCTTCAAAACTACTGTGGAAAATGGTGGAGTAGTTAAGGCTATAGTGGCTCCAGGTGCTGGAGAGAAGTTCTCTAGAAAAGTTCTAGATGAGTACCAAGATTATGCAAAAACATATTTTGGAGCTAAGGGAATGGCATATATCAAGATAACTTCTGAAGGGGTGACATCGCCACTTGCTAAATTCTTTACTGAAGAGGAGATGAAGGCCATAGTAGAGAGAACTGAGGCTAAAGCAGGAGATGTTATTCTTATAGTGGCAGACGTTAAGAAAGTAGTATACGCATCACTAGGTGCCCTTAGACTTAGAATAGGAAAAGAATTAGAGCTTATTGATAATAATGAGTTTAAATTCCTTTGGGTTGTAGATTTCCCTATGTTTGAATATTCAGAGGAAGAGGGAAGATACCAGGCTCAACACCACCCGTTCACTTCTATAAAACCTGAGGATATGGAGGCCTTTATGGGCGGAGAGATGGAAGAGATAAGAACTAACTCTTACGATCTTGTTCTAAACGGATCTGAAATAGGAGGAGGTTCTATAAGAATCTTTAATCCAGAAGTTCAGGCTAGAGTTTTTGAAAAACTTGGACTTTCTCAAGAGGAAGCTAGAGAGAAGTTTGGATTCTTTATAGATGCATTTAAATATGGAGCTCCACCACATGGAGGGCTAGCTTTTGGAATTGACAGATGGCTTATGGTAATGCTGAAAGAAACATCTATAAGAGATGTAATTCCTTTCCCGAAAACAAATAAGGGACAGTGTCTGATGACAGAAGCACCAAGTAGAGTAGATGAGAAGCAACTTAGCGAACTATCTTTGAATATAACTAAAAAAGATTAAAAATAAATAAAAAAGAAAAAATGGGTTTTGATATTGAAAAAATAATTTTTTAATGATATAATCCAATATAGAATAAATTTCTGACTTATACGCTATTTTCACGAGGTTTTGGGCCTAATGTCGTCGAGGGGACTGGCACTGTTGCCACTAATTCAGAAAAGTCACGAAATCCCTTTTGATTTACGGACCCTGTATCCTGGCATTATCTGGTTACCACTTTTTTATGATTGGCGACTAAAACCGTACTGAAGGCGGTAAGTTGGATATATTCTTTATTGGGCTATATGCCCGTTTTTTTTTGCTGAGAAAAAAGGAAGGTGAAATTGGTGATAAAACTTATAGATAGAGAGATAGCTGGGATTTTTCAAACGGCTATGGAGGAACTTTACACAGGCTTAGAATTAAAACCTGTAGAGATTACAGCGGCAACCAATGAAAAATTTGGAGATTTTCAATCTAACTTTGCCATGATGAATTCAAAAATAATTGGAAAAAATCCCAGAATAATAGCGGAAGAGGTAGTGGGAGCTATAAAAGCCAATGATGTTATAGAAAAACTGGAAATAGCCGGACCTGGATTCATAAATATATTTCTTAAGGATAGCTTTTTAGGAAAATATATTACAACGGTTGTAGAAGAGGGAGCCGATTTTTCGTTTTTAAATAGAAAAGGCGATGTTATAATTGATTATTCATCACCGAATATAGCTAAAAGAATGCACATAGGGCATCTGAGATCTACAATTATAGGAGACTCTGTAAAGAGAATATATAATTATTTAGGATATAAAACAACTTCAGATAACCACATAGGTGACTGGGGAACTCAGTTTGGAAAACTTATAATAGGTTATAGAAACTGGCTGAATCAGGAAGCTTATAAAGAGAATGCTATAGAGGAACTTGAGAGAGTTTATGTGGAGTTTACAAGAGCATCAGAGGAAAATCCTGAACTTGAAGATCAGGCTAGAGAAGAACTGAAAAAACTTCAAATTGGAGATCCTGAAAATACAAGATTATGGGAAGAATTTATTCAGGTATCTCTGAATGAATATAACAAACTTTATAGCAGAATGGATATAAAATTTGATACATATCATGGAGAGTCATTCTATAAAGATATGATGGCAGGAGTGGTAAAAGAATTAATTGAAAAAGGAATAGCTGTAGAAGATGATGGGGCAAAAGTTGTTTTCTTTGATGAAAAAGATAAACTTCATCCATGTATAGTTCAGAAGAGAGATGGGGCATATCTTTATTCAACTTCAGATATCGCTACAATAAAATACAGAAGAGAAAATTATGATTTAAATAAAATAATATATCTTACAGATGAGAGACAACAGGATCATTTCAGACAATTTTTCAAAATAACCGAAAATCTAGGATGGGATGTTGAAAAACATCATGTTTGGTTTGGTATAATGAGATTTGCTGATGGAGTTTTTTCAACTAGAAAAGGAAATGTAATCAGACTTGAACAGTTGTTAGATGAGGGAAAAAGAAGAGCACTAGAAGTTGTAGAAAACAAAAACCCAGAACTTTCAGCTGAAGAGAAAGATAATATAGCTGAAATTGTGGGGATGGGAGCTATAAAATATGCTGACCTTTCTCAGAACAGACAGAGTGCTATAATATTTGAATGGGATAAAGTACTGAGTTTCGAAGGAAATACAGCTCCATATCTCCAATACTCTTATGCAAGAATAAAATCTATAATAAGAAAAGCTGCTGAAGACTCAAAAGAAGTTGATCTTCATGCTGAGATGGTATTTAACAATAGTACAGAGAGAGCCCTTGCTCAGCAACTGTCACTTATGAATGGTGTGATACTTAAAGCTGCAGAGAGCTGTAAGCCAAATCTTATAGCTGATTATCTTTTTGAAACTTCAAAAAAATTCAACAGTTTTTACAGTAGCTGTCCGATACTGAATCAGGAAGAAAAAGTTCTTAAATCGAGACTTCTTCTGGCATACTTAACATCAGAGACTATTAAAAGAGGATTATCTCTATTGGGAATAAAAACACTTGAAAGAATGTAAAATAGGGGGATGTCCCCCTATTTTTTTAGAGTGAATTATATCAGGGAGGAAAAATGTTTAAAATAAAAAGTCTAATTGTGGTTACAGGAATAAGCGGAGCAGGAAAAACTGCTGCACTTAATGCTCTTGAAGACATGGAATATCTTACAATGGATAATATCCCATGTAATTTTGCAACTTTAATATTGGAAGGATATATATCAGAGATAAAACAGAGTAAAGTAGATAAAATTGCTCTGGGAATGGACGTAAGATCATTTTCTGCTGTGGAAGAATATCATAATTTTTTAAACAATATGGAAAAACATTTGGGAGATTTCCAAGTGATATTTTTAGATGCTAGCGATGAGGCTATTTTAAACAGGTACAATCTCACAAGAAGAAGACATCCTGTAGTTGCAGATACACTTTTAGAAAGTATAGAGAATGAACGGAAGATAATGAGTAGCATAAAAGAGCGTGCTACTAGAGTGATAGATACCAGTTTTACATCAGCTAAACAGCTTTCGGAAAAACTTAAGGAGAGTCATTATTTCCGTCACAAGGATGCTGAAAAAATAAATATTCACATTCAATCTTTCGGATATAAATATGGAATGCCCATCGATTTGGATCTGGCTTTTGATGTAAGGTTTCTTCCTAATCCCTACTATATTCCCGAGCTTAAAGAGAAAACCGGAAATGATATTGAAGTACAGACTTATGTTATGGATAGCCCTGTATCCCATGAGTTTTACGGAAAACTGTTAAATATGCTGGAGTTCCTAATCCCGAACTATATAGCAGAAGGAAAAAAACATCTTTCTATAGGAATAGGATGTAGTGGGGGAAAACATCGTTCGGTAACTTTTGTAAATTATCTGGCTAGAGATTTGAAAAAAATAAAAAATCTGAAGATATATGCTTCTCACAAGGAAAATGAGAAGGGGCATTGGTAATGTTAAACAATATTTTGAAAAATATACCTGAAAATCCAGGAGTCTATCTCATGAAAAAAAACTCCCAGGTAATATATGTAGGAAAGGCTAAAAATCTTAGGAAAAGAGTCCTTTCCTATTTTAATAGGGAGCATGAAAATATTAAAACATCAGAGCTAGTAAAAAATATAGAGGATATAGAGTTTATAATTTGCAATTCAGAAGTGGATGCCCTAATTCTAGAAAATAATCTGATAAAAAAATATTCTCCCAAATATAACATAGCTTTAAAAGATCAAAAGACCTATCCCTATTTAAAAATCAGCCGGGAAAAATTTCCCTATCTTAAAACAGTAAGAAATACTAGAGAGCTCAATGATAGGAAGGGAATATATTTCGGACCATATCCCAATGGGGCATACAATCTTAGGAAAGCTCTTATAAGAGTTTTCAAGATAAGAGACTGCAACAGAGACATGGAAAAAACATATTCCAAACCGTGCCTCAAATATTACATGCATTTTTGCAGTGGTCCATGTGTCTATAAAGATAATTCTTCAGAATACACTGAAAGAGTTGAGGCTATAAAAAAAATTCTTAAAGGAAATGGAGAGGAATATATTCTTGAATTGAAGAGAAAGATGGAAAAAGCCGGGGAAGAGATGAAATTTGAGGAAGCCATAATTCTCAGAAATCAGATTGACGAATTAAAAAATTCTGTTATAAATCAAGTGACGGAATATTCTAAAGGGTTAGATGAGGATTATTTTACTTATGAGGCGGTAGGGGATTACCTTTTTATAACTGTGCTCAAGGGTAGAGATGGGAAAATTATAGGTAAAGAAAATATGGTTGTTTCATTAAAAAATAAGCTCTATGAAACTTTGGATGAAGTAGTCGTGACAGCTTATTACTCCAAATATACTCCTGCAAAAAATATAATATTTCAGGAAAAATTGGAACCGAATTATGAAATTTTAGAAAAGTGGTTTTTTATAAAATTCGAAAAAAAAGTAGAACTATTTTTCCCGAAAATAAAAAGCCGAAAAAAAGAACTCCTTCATATGGCGGAGCTCAATCTTCAAAGAGAGATAGAGCAGCACTACAAAAAAAGAGATGTAGTAGAAAGAGGTTTGGAAGATATATATAAGATACTGCAATTGAAAAATTTCCCTAGAAGAATCGAGTGTTTTGATATTTCCAATATTCAGGGGAAAGATGCAGTGGCATCTATGAGTGTGGCCATAGAAGGAGTTACGAAAAAGGATGAGTATAGAAAATTTAAGATTCAGTGCAAGGATACACCAGATGATTTTGCTATGATGCGAGAGGTTATAAGCAGAAGATATGGAAAACTTCCTAGAACCCAGTTTCCTGATATGATACTTATAGATGGAGGATTGGGACAGATAAATGCAGTGGGAAGAATCCTGGAAGAATTAGGAGTAGAGGGAGTATCTGATTTAGTCAGTTTAGCTAAAAGAGAAGAGGAAATTTTTAAATATGGAGAATCTGAGCCCTATCTTATACCGAAAGATAAAGAGGCTATAAAGATATTTCAAAGGGTAAGAGATGAAGCCCATAGATTTGGGATAACATATCATAGAAAGCTCAGAAGTAAAAGGATAATATCCTCAGAACTGGATAAAATAGAGGGGATTGGACCAAGCAGAAAAGAGAAACTAATACAATATTTCGGAACTATAGAGAAGATTTTTGGAGCAGAACTGGAAGAATTAAAAAAAATTCTTCCAGAAAGGGTTGCAGAAAGGATAAAAGAACATAAAAAACTTTGAAAAACTTGAAATTTGTTGTATAATTAGAAAGCTAAAATAAAATTTAAGAATAGGAGTACCAATGACATATATTGTTATGATACTTATAGGAGTCTTTTTTTATATAAAATTAAAAAATCAGGAAAAAAAATATAATACTCTTATAGGAAGAATGTTGGACAGTTTCAACAATAATACCCCTTTAGAAAATATTCCACAAATTGTGAGAGGAAAATATGAGGAACATTTTGGCCTCATGAAACAGCAGGAACAGGAACTTGCCATATCCATGAATGAGCTACGGGAATACAGGAATGAACTTGAAATTACTTATAATGCTTTAGTGACAAAATCTACACAATTAGAGTACAGTAATCAGGCTCTTGAAAAAAGGGTAGCCAACCTCTCCAACCTCAATGCTTTGGCGAGAACTGTGCTTTCGGTATTAGATCTTGAGAAAACAGTGGATATAATACTGGATGCATATTTTGTTCTCACAGGAGCCAAAAGAGTTTCTCTTTATCTTTGGGAAGGTGAAAAACTAAAACCTATAAAGACCAAAGGAGTTATAACTTTTAAGGGAGAAGTTCAGTATCCTGAAGAAGTACTGAAAAGCTTTACAAAATCAGACTACACAAAGGTCTATGAAGACCTTTCAAAGGGATTTATTCTAGAAGAGAATGAAACAGTTATAGTATCTCCTATGGTGGTAAAGGGGAAACAGCTGGGGGTAATTTTTATTATTGAAGACAAAGATAGACTTATAGAGCTGGACGAAGAAACTATTCTTGCTCTTGTTATCCAAGTTTCGATAGCTATAAACAATGCTCAGATCTATTCTCATCTTCTAGAGAAAGAAAGAATTTCCAAGGAGTTGGAAGTTGCTTCTAGAATGCAGAAAAAAATAATTCCTCAGGATATGACAAATGTTTTCGGCTTAGATATAGCTAACTATTTTGAACCTGCAAGAGAGATAGGTGGAGATTTTTACGATTATTATATCTATAATGATGAAACTTTTTATCTTACTATAGCCGATGTAAGTGGAAAAGGAGTTCCGGCGGCATTTTTGATGGCACTTGCTAGATCAATATTGAGAACTTTGAGTACCAATGGAATTACTCCTAAAGAAAATTTAGATGCACTGAATAAAATAATTTATTCGGATATAGCTGAGAATATGTTTATAACAGTAATGCACTGCCGATATGATTACAATACCAAAATTCTTTCATATTCCAATGCAGGACACAATCCTATGATTGTATATAGAGCTGCTACCGATTCTTTAGAACTGCATATAGTAAAAGGAGTTGCTATAGGATTTATAAGGAACTACAGCTATAGACAGTCAGAATTGAAACTGGAAAAAGGTGACATAGTAGTCCTTTATACAGATGGAATAACAGAAGCTGAAAATAGCAGTAAAGAACTTTTCGGTATGGAGAGACTAAAAGAGATAATTTACAAAAATAGATATGAAGATGCAGAAACTATAAAGCGAAGATTGCTTTCTGTACTAGATAATTTCACTGGAGAACAGGAGCAATCAGACGATTTAACATTTGTAATACTGAAAAATAATGAATAGAGACAAAAAAATAAAAAATTAAGGTTGGGAGGAATAGAGTGGACCAGTATATTTTAAAAATGGAAAATATTAGGAAAACTTTTGCAGGGGGCAAGGTAATAGCCAATGATTGCATAAATTTGAATATTTTTAAAGGTGAGAAACATGCAATAGTAGGAGAGAATGGAGCAGGAAAATCTACTCTTATGAAAATTCTTAACGGGTTATATCAGCCAACTTCAGGAAAAATAATTTATAATGGAGCCGAGACTGTAATAGAAGGTCCAAGTGCGGCTGCAGAATTTGGAATAGGAATGGTATATCAGCATTTTATGCTTGTACCTACTCTTACAGTAGCTGAAAACATGATACTTGGAGTAGAGCCTAAAAAGGGAATAACTCTTGATATCGGAAAAGCTAGAAAAGATGTTAAAGAAGTTTCACGAAAATATGGACTAGATATTGATCCAGATGCCTATGTAAAAGATCTTTCGGTAGGAATGCAGCAGAGAATAGAGATTTTGAAGATACTTTTTAAAGGAGCAAATCTTCTTGTTTTTGATGAGCCTACAGCAGTACTTACACCTCAAGAAACAAAAGAACTTTACAAAATAATTGATAATCTTATAGCTGAAGGAAAAACTATAATCTTTATCTCTCACAAACTGGAAGAGGTACTAGCGATCTCTGATAATATAACAGTTATAAGAAGAGGAAAAGATGTGGCTAACTTTAAAACTTCAGAAGCTACAAAAGAGATGATAGCCAATGCAATGGTAGGAAGAGCAGTACTTTTTACAACAGAAAAGCCAGAAGTTGAATTTGGGAAAAATATTGTAGAGGTAAAAAATATAACCGTAAAAAATGAATTTGATGTAATAAAAGTAAAAGATGTATCTTTCACAATTAGAGAGGGAGAAGTTCTTGGTATAGCTGGAGTAGAAGGAAGTGGACAGACTGAACTAGTTGAAGCCCTTACAGGTCTTATGAAGATTGAATCAGGTGAGATAACTTTGGATGGGAAAATAATTTCCAACGTAAGTGCCCAGAAACTTAATGAAGCTGGTATAGCTCATATTCCTGAGGATAGATTTAAAAGAGCAGCAGTATCACAGTTTGATGTGAAAGAAAATTTTGCATTTGGACAGCATAAAAACAAATATATAAAAAATGGATTCCTAATAGATTTTGCTAAAATAAAAGCTGCGACTATGGAGTATATCTCTAAATATGATGTAAGACCTCAGGAACCTGATCTTATGTTTGGTAAATTTTCAGGTGGAAACCAGCAGAAAATAGTTGTAGGAAGAGAACTGGAGAAACCTAATAAATTTATAATAGCAGCTCAGCCAACAAGAGGAGTAGATATAGGAGCTATTGAATCTATTCATAAAATGCTTTTGGAGGAGAAAAAACATAAAAAAGCTATTATGGTAGTATCCTCTGAGCTTTCAGAAATTTTAAATCTTTCAGATAGAATAGCTGTAATGTGTGCAGGTCATATAAGCGGAATCATAGACAGGGCAGATGCAACAGAGGAAAAAATAGGAATTTTAATGGCAGGTGGAAAAATAGATGAATAAAAAACTTGAAAATGTTTTAATACCGGTGATAGCAGTGGCAATAGCTCTTCTTATAGGGGCTGGAATAATAGCTTATTTGGGTGAAAATCCAATGACGGCTTATTACTATCTTTTTACGGGAGCTTTTTCAACTCAAAAAGCAATAGCGAGAACACTTTTGGAAGCTACACCTATGATATTTACAGGTCTTGCAGTACTTTTTGCTTTCAAAGGCGGAATGTTTAATATAGGAGCTCAAGGACAGATGATAATTGCTGGAATAACAGCAGCTGGAGTTGGAGCCTTTGTAAGCAATACTTTTATAAACAATGTTGTCGTAGTTTTAATAATAGCAGCTTTGACAGGTTTTGCATGGGCATATATAGCAGGATTTTTAAAAGCTAGATTAGGTGTTCATGAGGTTATATCTACAATTATGCTTAACTATGTGGCTATGAATCTGGATCAGTACCTAATCAATTATCCTCTGAAACAGGGAGGTCCAACAGGGCCAAATCCACAGACACCTCCTGTTATGGAAATTTCAAGACTTTCACAACTGCTTCCACAAACAAATGAAGCTTTGAACTATGGTTTTATAATAGCTTTAGTAGCAGTGGTTGTTGTATGGTTTATATTTGAAAAAACAGTTCTAGGATATGAGATAAAGGCAGTGGGACATAATCCTTCTGCTTCGGAAAATGCAGGGATAAATGTGAAATTTATAATGGCAATCTCTATGGGAATATCTGGAATCCTTGCAGGTCTTGCAGGAGCTGAAAGAGTTTTAGGAGGAGTAGGACAGTATACCTATAAACAGGGACTTGTAGCTACTTATGGATTTGATGGTATAGCAGTAGCTCTTTTGGGAAAAAATTCTCCATGGGGAGCTCTCGCAGCAGCCATACTTTTTGCATCTCTAAGAGTTGGAGGAAGGGCTATGCAGTTTAATACAAGTGTTCCTAGCCAGATTGTTATGATGATTCAGGCTATAATAATACTTCTAATTGCAGCAGAAAATATGTTCAGATTTGTAATAGAAAGAAAAAAGGGGGAATAATCAGATGGTATCAATAATAGTAAGTTTGATATTGGCGACATTGAGACAAGCTGCCCCTATAATGATAACAGCAATAGGTGGAATGTTCTGTGAACTATCTGGAGTTGTAAATATAGGATTAGAGGGTATGATGCTGATGGGAGCATTTTTTGCAGCAGTGGCATCTTACTACAGTGGAAGCTGGATAATTGGACTTTTAGGAGGAATTCTGGGAGGAGCTTTTGTAGCTCTTATCCATGCAGTTATAAGCATAAGATATAAAGGAAATCAAACAGTATCTGGAGTTGCTATAAATCTTTTTGCCTCTGGATTTACAGTGTTTATGCTGAGAGTTCTTTTTAGACAGTCAAGTAATACTCCTGTTGTTCCAGGAGCACCTACTATAGCTTCATTTTCAGCGATTCTTTATATAATATATGCAGTTGCTTTATTATCAGGATTTTTTATCTATAGAACCGTAACTGGACTTAGAATAAGAGCTGTAGGAGAGTATCCTCTAGCTGCAGATACAGTGGGGATAAATGTTTATAAAGTAAGATACTTTAGTGTTATAATGTCAGGAGCTTTAGCAGGACTTGGAGGAGCTTATCTTTCCATAGGAGCACTTACACAATTTACTAAAGAGATGTCAGCAGGAAGAGGATTTATAGCCTTAGCAGCCTTAGTATTTGGAAAATGGAAACCAAAAGGTGTTATATTTGCCAGTCTTCTTTTTGGATTTGCTGATGCGGCACAGGTACTTATCCAACAGTATTTCTCATTTATTCCACCGCAGTTTATCCAGATGCTTCCATACCTATTGACTTTACTGGCGCTGGCTGGAGTAGTTGGAAAAGCGGTAGCACCTAGTGCTGCAGGAAAACCTTACGATAAAAATGATCTCTAGGAGAAAATCATGGAAAATCAACTTCAGAACAGAGGAAAAATTATAGTAAAATTTAGAAATAACAGACTTGTTTTTCACTTGGATAAAGAGATGGAATTTAAAACTCTTATAAAAGAATTTGAAAATAAAATAAAAGAGATGAAGCCACTTCTAGAAGGATTTAAAGGGTCACTAGAATTTAAAGGCAGAATGTTATTAGAAGTTGAAAAAAATAGAATTTTAAACATAATAAAAAGGAATGTGAAGATTTCTCTTGAATATGTATATTGCAATCAAAAAGAGGATGATTTTGAAAGAGAGGAACCCATCTCTAAAATTGTGAACTTCAATATAAATGAGGGAATCACAAAGTTTCACAGAGGAACTTTGAGATCCGGGGGTAAGATAGAATTTTCAGGGAATGTAGTGATGTTTGGAGATCTGAATCCTGGAGCCATTATTGAAGCAAAAGGCAATGTGATAGTTTTTGGAAAAATTGCCGGAACTGTTTATGCTGGAATAGAGGGAGAATCAAAAGCTATAATTGCAGGAATGCAACTGAACCCTGTACAGTTGAAAATAGGAGAGTATATAGCCAAAAACCCCAATCAAGGAGTTTTAGCTAATAAAAAAAGTGAAAAAACTGGTATAGAAGTGGCTTTGGTAAAAGATGGAAAAATAACCATTGAAAGCTACGATAAAAATTTTAATTTTTAGGGGTGGATTATGTCGAAAGTTTTGGTTATTACGTCAGGAAAAGGTGGAGTTGGTAAAACTACCACAACAGCCAATCTTGGGGCGGGATTGGCGATGACTGGAAAAAGAGTTCTGCTTATAGATACAGATATCGGGCTTAGAAATCTGGATGTTGTTATAGGGCTTGAGAATCGTATTGTATATGATCTGGTAGATGTCATAGAAGGACGTTGCAAGATAAAAACAGCTCTTATAAGAGATAAAAGATGTGAATCTCTTTATCTTTTGCCGGCAGCTCAGACTAAAGATAAAAACTCTGTTTCCCCAGAACAGATAAAAAATTTAGTAGATTCACAAAGAGAGGATTTCGATTATATAATTTTAGATTGTCCAGCAGGAATTGAACAGGGATTTAAAAATGCAATTGCCGGAGCAGATATGGCGTATGTAGTAACTACTCCTGAAGTCTCAGCAGTGAGAGATGCTGACAGAATAATTGGGCTTTTAGAAGCTAACGAAATAAAAAATCCTAAACTTATCATAAACAGAATCAGAATGAATATGGTAAAAGAGGGAAATATGCTCAGCGTGGATGATATAGTTGATATACTTGCAGTGGATGTGGTAGGAATTATCCCAGACGATGAAAATATAGTTATATCAACTAATAAAGGAGAGCCTTTGGTTCTAAAGGGAGAATCCCTTGCTGCACATGCTTATAGAAATATAGCTAACAGAACTCTTGGAGAGGAAATTCCCTTTTTAAACTTGGATATCAGAGAGGGATTTATGTCGAAATTTAAAAAGCTTTTTGCGAGATAGGTGGTAAGATGGGAATATTTGATTTCTTTGGAAAAAACAACTCAAAAGAGACGGCAAAAGATAGATTGAAGCTCGTTTTAATTCATGACAGAGCCATGATTCCAGCAAATGTTATGGAAAAAATGAGAGATGAGATTATAGCTGTGATATCTAAATATGTAGAGATTGATAAAAATGAATTTAATTTTGAAATCAGTCCTTTAGAAAATAATGACAGAAGAACAGCGATAATAGCCAATATACCGATAAAAAATACGAAGTAATAAAAAATGAAGGAGCTGATCCTTCATTTTTTTATTTCCACACCCTAAAAAACAAGTTTCAAAATAGAATAAAAAACTTGAAAACAGAAAAAAATGAAGTATAATAAGATATAATATATGGGAGGTGTTTTTATGTATACTTTTATAATGTCGGTTATATTACTATTGGTAGGATATGCTGTCTATGGAAAAATTGTTGAAAATAATTTTGATGTAGATAACTTGAGGTTGACTCCATCACAGAGGATGAATGATGGAGTGGACTATATCGAGATGAGTTGGCCAAGAGCTTTTTTGATACAATTTCTTAATATAGCAGGAACAGGTCCGATATTTGGAGCCGTAGCGGGAGCTCTTTGGGGACCGGCGGCATTTTTATGGATTGTATTCGGAAGTATTTTTGGAGGTGCAGTTCATGATTATCTGAGTGGAATGATATCTCTGAGACATGATGGAGCAAGTGTGACGGAGATTATTGGAGAGTATCTGGGAGAAAATGTAAGAAAAGTTGTGACAATATTCAGTTTGATGCTATTAGTTCTGGTAGGGGCGGTATTTATAACCAGTCCGGCTCTGATCTTAACTGATGTTACAGGAATCGGGAAAAATATCTGGGTAGGAATAATTATAGCTTATTATCTTATAGCCACAGTTCTTCCGGTAGATAAAGTTATAGGGAAAATTTATCCGATATTTGGAGCTTCACTTTTAGTGATGGCAGTGGGAATTTTTGGAGGAATGATTTTTACAGGGAAGATAGCAGCGATACCTGAGTTTAATTTTACCAATCTGCATCCTAAAGCTGTGCCAATATTTCCATTCCTATTTATTTCTATAGCATGTGGTGCTATATCTGGATTTCATTCGACTCAATCTCCTATGATGGCTAGGTGCATAAAAACTGAGAAGGACGGATTTAGAGTTTTCTATGGTTCTATGATTATGGAAGGATTAGTAGCACTTATTTGGGCTGCAATAGCAATGTGTTTTTTCCCAGGAGGAATAACTGGCCTTGCAGGTGCTGGAGCGGCTGGAGTGGTAGTAAATAAAGTGTCCATGGGAATGTTGGGAAAAGTTGGAGGAATATTGGCTCTTCTTGGAGTTGTAGCCTGCCCAATCACTACAGGAGATACAGCTTTCCGTAGTGCTAGGCTTATAGTGGGAGACTTCTTAAAATTTAATCAGGGACCTGTGAAAAACAGATTCATTGTAGCTGTTCCACTATTTGTTCTGGCTGTGGGACTTACTTTCGTGGACTTTACAATAATTTGGAGATATTTTGCATGGGCAAACCAGACTTTGGCAATATTTCCTTTATGGGTAGGAGCAAACTATCTATATAAGCGAGAAAAAGCCTACTTGATTGCGATGATACCAGCTATGTTTATGACAACAGTAACTACAACCTATATACTTCAGGCTAAAGAGGGGTTTGGAATACCGACGAATATAGCACTTTTAATGGGAATTTTAATTACTGTAGGAGCGACAGCGGTTTTTTATAAAAAAAATATGGCATATAGAGCAGCTCAAGAGGCATAAAAAAAGGCGGAGAAATTTCTCCGCCTTTAAATTGTCAATTTTTTAATTCGGAATATAAATTCAGTTCCTTCATTGGGCTGAGAAATAACCTGAATATCCCCGCCAAGTGTTTTAACACATTCTTTCACTATGGCTAAACCAAGGCCTGTCCCAGCTATATTACTAGTTCGGGCTTCGTCTACCCTATAAAAGCGATCGAAAATATTATTGAGTTTATCACGAGAAATACCTATGCCGTTATCTTTTACTGAAAAATGGTACCATTCATTTTTTTCATGAAGAGTAAGTTTGACTTGAGGATTTTTTGAGCTGTTATAAATAAATCCGTTTTCTAGAAGATTTTTTAGAGTCATAAGGAGTTTGTCAAAATCAGTAACCATTTGAATAAGATTTTCTTCAATTTCATAGACAACTTTTCCGTTTTTTTTCTTAGCCATTTCAGATATTGAAGTTTCCAGTTCCTTGAGAAGGGACTCAGAAGTAAATTTGGATGGATTTACTCGTATTTTGGATTCTAATTTTGAAATAGTAAGAAAATCTGTAACAATATTTTCTAGTTTATTTACATTACTTTTTATTATATTGAGGAAATTTACTTTTAATTCTTCAGGTGCATCTTCTAGAGCTATTAGATATCCCTTTATGTTTGTGAGGGGAGTCTTTAGCTCATGGCTAACATTACTTATAAATTTTCTCTGTATGTTTATAATCTCTTTTTCTTGAGAGATATTTTTAAGTGTCAGGATATACTGCTCATTATCTGGAAGATATTTGGCATCTGTAAAAAGATAGAGATTCAGACTAGAAATATAAATTTCTCTGGAAATATCTTTTTTTGATTGATAACACTCTTTCAGAACGTCGATTATTTCGATATTGTTGATAACTTCCAAATATTTTTTTGAATCTTTATGAAAAAGGAAATTCATAGATGAGTTTTTGGTAATAAGATCCAGATTTTCGTCGAATAAAAGTATGCCTTCATCCAATGAATTAATAAGTCTGTTGAGGAGGATTTTTTCCTGATTGAGCTTCTTTATATTAAGAAGATTTTTCTCCTGCCATTCCCTTACAACAAACCAGAATTTCAGCAGCCATTTGTCATCTGAAAGATATTCGTCCTCCATGGTTATTCCTTTTTCCAAAAATTCTCTCATTCTCTCAATTCGTTTTCTCTTACTACGTTTAATGTAGTTTCTGTAAAAAATAAGAATTGTCAGATCCAAAATAATAAAGAAAAATACTTGAAGAAGAAAAAGAGTATTTATCTCCTGTTGCTGGGATTTAAAAGATTCAGAAGTTCTAATAATAATCCTATCCCCGCTATAATCTTCTATTGTTATGGCATAATAGGCCATCTTTTCATTGAGGGTTCGGCTATTTCTGATATCGAAGGCCTGTTTTTCATTTTTAAGAGCGTCTATTTCAGGACGGTAGAGATGATTGTCCATATTTGTCTCGTTTTCATAATTTTTAGAATCATAAATAACTGTACCATTCATACTGAGGATGGTATATCTTGTATCTAAAATTTTAAGAATATCATGATAGTTTTTACTTTTCTGTATTTTTAAAACTTCACCAATAATCTGAGCGTCATTTTTTAGTTTATCCATTGTTCTCTCTGTAATCTGCTCTCTCACGTAAACCGTATTTAAGAGAGTGAAAAAAATTTCCATAAGGATAATTATAAAAAGTGTAATTATCTCTTTTCTTCTAATTTGTAACCAACTCCTTTTATAGTTTTAATACATTCTCCCAACTCTCCTAATTTCTCTCTTAACTTTCCAATATAGACATCTACACTTCGGTCTCCTATGGAGTAGCTGGTCTCCCATACCGAGTCCAAAATTTTCTCTCTGGAAACTACAATTCCTTTATTTATCACAAGCATAACCAGCAGATTGAATTCTTTTTTAGAAAGTGTAATCTCATGGCCATCAATAGTAACTAAAAAACGCTCTTCATCGATATTGAGATTCATAAAAGAGTAGATTTTTCCGTGGGTGTCATTTTTTTGGTTGGACTCCTCTTTTGCAGCGGATAAAAGTTTTTTAGAACGGAGAACTAGCTCTCGGGGATCGAAGGGTTTTTTAAGGTAATCATCAGCACCAATTTCTAATCCTTCTAAAAGATCTTCTATTTCTGTTTTTGCAGTAACCATAATTATTTTTGGTTTTCCATAGATATCAGGCATCTCTTTTACCATTTTTGTGATATTTTTTCCGTCTAAACTGGGAAGCATCAAGTCCAGAACTAAAAGATCGAACTTTACATTTCTTATTTTTTTTAGTGCTTCTACTCCATCGCTTGCAACTTCTATATTGAAACCTTCCTTGGTGAAAAAATAGCTTATAAGAGTCTGTATCTCTATATCATCTTCTACTACAAGTATTTTCATTTTTATCCCCCCTGTGTTGTTTTGTCTATTATACCATAAAAAAAGAGACCCGAAAAATATCGGATCTCCAAAACTGTAAAGATTTTATTTTGCAGGAACGAATCCTTCCTCTTTAACTATGTTTTGTCCCTCTGGAGAAAGAGCAAAATCAACAATTCCTTTTATATCTCCACTTCTATCCTTAGCAGTGTACCAGAAAATCTCTCTTGCTATAGGATATTTTTTAGAAAGAACATTCTCAGCATTGGCAGGAACTCCATCGATATTCAGGGCGTTAGTAGTATTGTCAACATATCCCATTCCAAGGTATCCAATAGCATTTTTGTTGGAAGCAACTTCCTGTTTGATAGCTTCATTGGAAGGCATATAAAGAGTTTTTGTAGCATACTCCTCTGGTCCTTTAGAATTTCCCTTTCTCACAATGTGTTCCTTAAAAAACTCGTGAGTTCCAGAAGATGAATCTCTAGAAAGTAAAACTATCTCAGCATCTTCTCCTCCAACTTCTTTCCAGTTTTTAATCTCTCCACGGTAGATTTTTCCAAGCTGGTCAGAAGTAAGATTTTTAACAGAGTTAGATTTGTTTGTAACTAGAGTGATACCATCAAATCCAAGAACTATCTCATCAACTTTTATTCCTTTCTTTTCTACAGCTTCAACTTCAGAAGCTTTAATATTTCTTGAAGCCATAGCTATATCAGTTGTTCCGTTCTGAAGAGCAGAGATTCCCACTCCAGATCCTCCACCTGTTACAGCGATTCTTGCATCTTTATTTTTTGCCATATACTCTTCAGCTATATACTGAGAAGCATTAAGTAGTGTATCAGATCCCTTAATCTGAACTAATTTGTTTGCTGCCATAGCTTTCTCCCCTACCAATAATCCTGCAGCAACTAAAGCTAGTAATAAAGTTTTTTTCATTTTATTCCTCCTGAATTGATTTTTATTTTTCTATCTGCCATAAGTCTATCAGTCCTCTGTAAAACCATTATAAATCCTGTGTAAAAATAAAATAAATTTTTTTCTGGATTTTTTACATTAAATTTACATTGGATTAATATTTTTTTTACACAGAGAAGGTATAATTAGAGATGTAAAATTTAGAGAAAATTAATTTGGAGGAAACTTATGACACTGCGTAAATTTAGTGACAAATTTATGGCGAAGTTCAATGCGGTTGTTGGTATATCCAATATAGTTATTGTATTTCTTATATTTATTTTTATTTTTTCAAATGGTATCAATTTTTTTAAAGATTATTCAGCAAAAGATTTTCTAACTGGAACTGAGTGGATATCTCTTTCTGGAAAGTATGGGCTACTTCCACTTCTTGTGGGATCTCTGTGGACAACAGGTATTGCTTTGGCAATTGCAATTCCGTTATCTGTAATTTCAGCTATATATATAGCTGAATACGCTCCTAAAAAAATGAAAAACAGATTAAAAAGTTTGATAGAAACCATGTCAGCTCTCCCATCGGTGGTTTTGGGATTTATAGGATTATATGTACTGTCAGGACCGGTAAAAGAAATTTTCAAACTTCAGACAGGACTAACTGCCCTAACTGGAGGTATTATGCTGGCTTTTATGGCTATTCCCACTATTGTAAGTATAACCGATGATGCTCTGAGAGCTCTAGATGGTTCCTATAAGGAAGCTTCTCTTGCTCTAGGTGCAAATAAACTGGAGACGATAGTGAAAATTCTTCTTCCGGCAGCTTTTCCAGGAATATTTGCAGGAATTATGTTGGGGTTTGGAAGAGTGATAGGTGAAACTTTAACAGTGCTTATGATAACTGGAAATGCACCTATTATGGCGGGAACACCTCTTTCTCCTGTAAGAACAATGACTGCTACTATCGCTTCTGAAATGGGAGAGGTTGTTCAGGGAAGTACGCATTATTTTTCACTTTTTGCCATAGGGATAGTGCTTTTTGCTATAAGTTTTATAACAAATACATTGGGAGATTATTTTATACATAAATCCCGTAAAATAATGGGAAGATAAAGGAGAAATATATGAGCATATTAAAGGGAAAAGTTGGAAAATCTCTTGAAATCGGAATTTTAATACTGACAATAGTAACAATAATTCCAGTTTTATTTATACTGGGATATATAATATATAAGGGAATGCCAGCAATAAACTGGGAGTTTTTGACAGCTATGCCGAGGAAAGGTATGCGTGCAGGAGGTATATTTCCAGCTATAGTTGGGACGATTTATCTGACTCTAGGAACGATAGCTGTGGCAGTTCCTTTCGGAGTTTTTACAGGGATATATCTAGTAGAATATGCCAAGGACAATTTTCTTACGAGAATGATTAATCTTACTATTGTAAATCTGGCAGGAATTCCAAGTATAATATACGGACTTTTCGGAATGGCACTTTTTGTAATTCATATGAAAATGGGGGTTTCTATACTTTCAGGATCTTTAACTCTTGGAATTATGTGTCTTCCTGTGATAATAACATCAACTAGAGAATCTCTCTTAGCAGTTCCAAATTCTATGCGAGAGGGTTCATTAGCCCTGGGAGCTACCAAGTGGGAAACTATATGGAAAGTTGTTATACCGACAGCACTGCCTGGAATAATAACTGGAATAATACTGAGTATATCCAGAGCAGCAGGAGAAACTGCGCCGATTATGTTTACTGCTGTGGCGTTCTATCTTCCTTTCTTGCCCGAGTCTGTAAAGGATCAAGTGATGGCCCTGCCATACCATCTTTATGTAATTTCAACCCAGGTACCGAATATGCCTCGTAGCAACATGGAGGGAACACTTTTTGTGCTGGTGGCGATAACATTAGGGTTTAATCTGCTAGGTGCCCTTATTAGAAATATGTTTAATAAAAAGTAGGAGGAAATAATGTTAAGTAAAGTTATATCGGAAGAGACAAGAATAGATGTAAAGAATTTCAATTTTTATTATGGAGACTTTAAGGCTCTAAAAAATATAAATATGTCCATAAAAAAGAATAGTGTAACAGCTCTTATAGGACCATCAGGATGTGGAAAATCAACATTTTTAAGGTCTATCAATCGTATGAATGATCTTATAGATATTTCAAAATACGAGGGAGAGATAAATCTTGATGGAGAGAACGTCTTTGATAAAAAATATGATATAATCTCTCTGAGAACAAAAGTTGGAATGGTTTTTCAGAAACCAAATCCTTTTCCAAAGACGATTTATGAGAACCTTACCTATGCACCGAAACTTCACGGAATAAAGAATAAAGCCAAATTAGACGAGATAGTGGAAT
This sequence comes from Fusobacteriaceae bacterium, assembly GCA_051646055.1. Classification (GTDB taxonomy): domain Bacteria; phylum Fusobacteriota; class Fusobacteriia; order Fusobacteriales; family Fusobacteriaceae; genus JAGNZR01. Next base: position 21,626 of record JBOFCM010000100.1, on the reverse strand, counting down.
CTTCTCTTAAGGCAGTTGCTCTTTGGGATGAGGTAAAAGATAAACTTCATAAGTCAGCTCTGGGACTTTCGGGAGGTCAACAGCAAAGACTTTGTATCGCCCGTGCTATATCTGTAAATCCCGAAATACTTTTGATGGATGAACCTACATCGGCTCTGGATCCAATATCTACAGCCAAGATAGAAGAACTGATTCGTGAACTTCAAAAAAAATATACCATAGTTATAGTGACTCACAATATGCAACAGGCTACAAGAATTTCAGATTATACAGGTTTTTTCTATCAGGGAGAACTTGTGGAATTTGATAAAACTGAACTCATGTTTACAACTCCAAGCAATAAAAAAACTGAAGACTATATAACAGGAAAATTTGGATAAAAAGGAGAAAAAGATGATAAACTTAGTAACAGCCCTATCATTGATTGACGACCAGTATATTGAGATGATAAAAAGTATTGAAAGACTTATGGACATAAATATTGAAATGATAAAAGGAGAGGAGTTTAATCTTCAGCTTTTTGGAGAGAGTAAGGCTATTGAGGATAGAATAAATAGGCTTGATTTAGAGATAAGGGAAGATTCTATAGTGGCCTTAGCTCGTTTTCAGCCTGCTGCTTCAGATCTCAGAAAACTTATAATGATGGCCGATAGTGCAAGACTTCTTGAACGTATGGGAGATCTCCTTAAAGCTAATTTGATGTTGTTGAAAAATATAGAGGAGGATTCTCCACACCTTAAATTTGCCTTTACAAAAGATCTTCTTCCTATGGTGGTTAAGATAAAAGCTCTGCTTACAAGTTATATAAAAGCCTATATAGATAATGACGAAAATATTTTGTATGCAATTGTAGCTTTAGATGAAGAAATCGATGGAATGACAAATGTGAATTGCAAGAATTATATCTCTTATATGGAAGAGGAGAAAGAAAATATAAAAGGTGGAACAGAACTTTATCTTATAGATAAAAAGTTTGAAAGAATTTCTGATCATATAGTTCATCTGGCCAAGGACCTTATCTATATTTTAAATGGAAAAAATTTAAGAAAAATAGAACTTCTTATGAAGGCCAAAGAAAATCAATAAATAGAAAAAGCTGCTAGAAATATCTCTAGCAGCTTTTTTAGAATATTTTATGTGTCTATTTTTTCACATGGGCATTTTTTAAATGTTCCATATTTTTTTTGATTTGATCTCCCTTGTCATAGCTGTTGACAATGACGTTATTATCAAAATCAGCTATCAATAGGGCGAAATAATCAGGCTTGGATGGATAAGTGAAAACAAAAATACCATTTCCTATATCTGATTCGTTTGGAACCATTGTAAGCCCATTTTTATAAATTAAATTTATCATTTTAGAAAGAGCCTCTGTAGTCTCTGCATAATTTTTATATCCAACAAGCTCCACATGGGAGACATCTTTTTTGAAATTAAAACCGACATCTTTTTTTGCATAATCTAAAGAATATCCCTCTTTGGTCATGCTATCTTTAAGTTTTTGAAAATTGTATATTTTTTCAGGTGAAGCAATTATTCCTGTACTGATGATTAAAAAAGCAGTTATCAAAATTTTTTTCATATTTTACCATCCTCTATCCCAATATCTTCTTTCTCTGTGTCTAGCAACAGCTCCTCCAGCAACAGCTCCAATACCAGCCCCGATTAAAGTAGCTCTCGAGTCACCGCCAATAAGCTGTCCAGCAAGGGCACCCAAGGCAGCTCCTCCAACAGCACTTCTTCTTTGATAGGAAGTTTCAGCACAGCCTACAAGAGCTAAAGTCAAAAGAAATGCAGCAATTAATTTTGCTTTCATAATTTTATCACCTCCCAGATAAAGCATAATAAAATATACAACTGAAGAAATTAAAATCCTCTATAAAATATAATTAATTGTTATTACACTTTCTTGATTGTATAAAAAACTTTACAAAACATGCAAAACGTGATAAAATTTACTAACTAGTTTTTGAATTTGAGGAGGTATTAATGTTAAAGAAGGTGTTAGGAATTTTATTGGTGATGTCAGCAATAGCTTTTGGAAGTTGTGATATCCCAGAATTGAAAAAATTTGAAAGTAAAACAGAGCCTAATCTGCTTTTTAGTTCTCATAAAGATGCTGTAACAATAGATGTAAAAAGATTGATGAGAAAAACCATAATGGTTGAATCGGACTGTAGACCAGATATAGTTCATCCGGTTGCCAAAGGAATAACTCAAATAGAAGCTGAGACTTTTAATAAAGTAATTGCAGACAAAAAATTTAAAAAAACATTTGAGAGTATTGAAGAAAAATATGGTGTAAACATGAAAAAAAACTGGGCTGATGATACGTACACCAATATAGTGGCGGCATATACTGTCTATAGATGGAAGATGGTGGAAGTTCCTAGATGGTGGGACATTAGATATAAGTTTACTCAGTTAAAAAATAATTTTCATGACAAGGAATGGAATTTATATAAGATTTATTATAATAGTATAGCAGGAAAAACAACTTTAAAAAGATGGGACAGATACGAAGTTTAAAAAAAGAGAAGAGTGCAAATTTTGCGCTCTTCTCTTTTTTGAAGAGCTAAAAGTTTTATTCTAGTTTTTTTATAAAATTTGTTGTATAATCATATAAAAAGAAGTTATGAATAATAGTTTTCAAATGGAGGACAGATGCAGAAATATATAACTTGGAATAGTGAAAAATATATTTTTCAGAATGAAGATGATCTGGGAAAAATTTTGAGTTTAGATGTAGAGTATGAAAAGTATGGAAAGGAGTGGTACAGCCTTTCCACAGTTAGAGCTTTTAATAGTGGTAGAGAGTGTTTGGAATATTATTATACGGAAACTTTTCCTAGACAAATTTCGTGGAGTTTTGAGAAATATCAGCTTCCAGATGATATGAAAATTTCTATGGAGGATTTACTTGAAGAACTGCAGGCTCTTTATGGAAAACAGGATAAGTATTTGGAAAAACTCCAGAATATAGTGGTACTGTTTAAAGATTACATAAACAGAGGAAAATTTTCAATGGAAGATCTCAAAAAATTCAAAAACGAAATAATGAAAATAGGTCTTAATTTTGGAAAAACTAAAATAGAATTACAATATATAGGAGACTACAAAGGTTTAGTTGAGATTGCTTTCGAAAATGGAGCTCACTATATAGATGAAGAAGACGGAGAAACTTCTGAAATACCAGAAGTGGAATTGATAAAATCACTGATTGATTACGAATAAGATACAAATAACACCGAAATAGCAGAAAAATCTGCTATTTTTTTTATATTCTGGAGTTGACAAGGATAAAAAATTATGTTAAAGTTATGTAACCGGTTTCATGAAACCGGTTACATACGAGGGAGTGATTTCTATGACAATGAGAGATATTGCCAAAAAACTTGGAATTTCTGTGGCGACAGTATCTAGAGCTTTAAATAATCATGATAATGTGAATGAAGAAACCAAGAAAAAGATACTTGAACTTGTAAAGGAGCTTAATTATACTCCCAATGCTATAGCCAGAAATCTTTCTAAGAATGAAAACAACAATATAGCCCTTATTGTTCCTGATTTAGAAAATATGTTTTTTGCCAAACTAGTCAGCAGTATCTGCAGATATTTTTATAAAAAGGGATATCAGGTAGTAGTTTATAGTAGCGGTGGAATAGAGAGAAAAGAACGAGATATAATAGAAGCTGTTATAAAACTTAGAATGGAAGCTGTTATAGCTATTCCTGCAAAAAGTCTCTATGAGACAGTTCCGTATTTAGAATTAAAAAAACGAGGAATTCCCTGTCTGCTCTTAGATAGAGAGATAGAGGAAGAGCAGTTTGGAGGAATATTCATAGATAATTTTAAAGGTGCCTATATTTTGACTGAAAAACTAATAAAAGAGGGACATAGAAGAATAAGTTTCATAAGTGGAGAGGCTGACTTGAAAGCCGCACGTGATAGGCTTAACGGATTCCTTGCAGCTATGAAAGATAATGGACTGGAAGTGGAAGAAGAAGATATATATTGCGGAGAGTTCAGTATCGAAAGCGGAAGAAAAGCTGGAAAAAAAATAATGGTAGGAAGAACTTCAGCTATTATTGCAGCAAATAATCAGATGTTCATAGGGATGTTAAAAGAGATACAGAACACACCTAGAAAATTTAGATTGGCTTCTTTTGATAATATAGAGATACTAGAGAACATAGGTTATGATTTTTTAACTTTAGATCTTCCCCTGGACAAACTTAGAATAGAGAAAGAACTTTTTGAAATGATAAAAAACAGAAGCAAAGACGAAATTTTTATAGAACCTGTAATAAAGGAGTAGGAGAGAAAATGAAAAAAATTGTTGTGCTTGGAAGTATAAATATGGATCTTGTTACTTTTTGTGAAAGATCTCCAAGAGGAGGAGAGACTCTCTTTGGAAAAGAGTTTCGTCAAATCCCTGGTGGAAAGGGAGCTAATCAGGCTGTTGCAATGGGTAAATTAGGAGCCGATGTAATAATGTTGGGGAAAGTTGGAACTGAAGGTATGGGAGAGACTCTTCTGAACTCAATGAAAAAAGATGGTGTTAAAACTGACAAAATTGAAAAAAGTTCACTAACTACAGGAATAGCCAAAATAATAGTGGAAGAGAATGGACAGAACAGAATACTTGTTGTTCCAGGTGCTAATGGAGATGTGGATAACACATATATTGAAAGAAACATTGAAACAATAAAAAATTCAGATATTTTAGTATGCCAGCTTGAAATTCCTATAGAAAGTGTAAAGCATGCTTTTGGCAAGGCCAAAGAAATGGGGAAGATTACAGTTCTGAATCCTGCTCCAGCAGCCCACCTAGATGAAGAAATTATAAAAAATTCAGATTATATAATTCCTAATGAGACAGAGCTAGAGATAATAACTGGAATAAAAACAGATACTTTAGAGGGAGTAAAGGAGGCGGCTGCGTCTCTACTACAAAAAGGAGTAAAGGGACTGCTGATAACTTTGGGAAGCAAAGGATCTCTCTATATAGACAGAGATAGAGAGATAATGACCCCAGCATATAAAGTAAAGGCTATAGATACTACTGCAGCTGGAGATAGTTTTATAGGCGGATTTGTAAAGGGAATTTCTCAGGGGATGGAGATTGGACAGGCGATAGAACTAGGAACAAAGGTAGCTGCAATATCGGTTACAAGAGTTGGAGCTCAGACCTCTCTTCCAACGCAGGAAGAGGTAAAAAATTTCAGAGGGGAGAGATAAAATATGAAAAAATCAAGATTATTAAACAGTGAATTGAGTTATGAAATATCAAAAATAGGGCATACAGCCCACTTGACACTTTGTGATGCTGGACTTCCTATTCCTTCAGATGTTAAAAGAATAGATCTCGCTATAGAGAAGGGATATCCCTCTTTTGTAAAAACTTTAGATGCCATACTTTCTGAAATGATGGTAGAAGAGATAATTATAGCAAAGGAAATTCATGAAAAAAACCCTGAAATATATATAGAGATGATGAATTTATTCAAAAACCATAATATGAGCCCTAAAATAACAGAAGTTTCCCACGAAGAGTTTAAAAGTATAACTAAAAGCAGTGAAGCTATAGTGAGAACAGGGGAATGCACTCCCTACGCCAATGTAATTTTAAAATCTGGAGTAACATTTTAAGGAGCCCGAATGAAAAAAGAGATAATACTGGAGATGAAAGGAATAACAAAAAGTTTTCCGGGGGTAAAAGCCTTAGATGGAGCTGCCCTAAATGTATATAAAGGAAGAGTCATGGCTCTCATGGGAGAGAATGGAGCAGGAAAATCAACTCTTATGAAGGTGATGACAGGGATATACACTAAAGATTCAGGAGAAATTATCCACAATAAAAAAAATGTGGAATATCGAGGAGCAAAGGAATCACAAGAGGCAGGAATTGCGATAATACACCAGGAACTAAACCTCATTTCCCATCTTTCTATATCTGAAAACATATTCCTAGGAAGGGAGCATAAGGGAAGATTTGGAAAAATAAATTGGGAAACTATGCACAGAGAGGCTAGAATAATTTTGGATACATTGGGAATCGAAGAGAGTGAAAAAACTCTGATAAAGGATCTTTCTATAGGAAAGATGCAGATGGTGGAAATAGCCAAAGCACTATCCCAGAATGCTAAACTTATAGTTATGGATGAACCTACTGATGCCCTTACTGACAGAGAAGCGGAATCTCTCTTCAAGGTTATAAGAAACTTAACTCGAGAGGGAAAAGGGATTGTGTATATATCTCATAGGTTGAAAGAGATACCTGAAATCTGTGATGATGTGACAGTTATGAGGGATGGAAAATTTATAGTGGAAGCTGAAGTGAAGAATATAGATGAAAATTTTATCATAGAAAATATGGTAGGTAGAACACTGACTGAACAATTTCCAAGAGTGGAGACGGAAAAGGGCGAAGAAGTTTTGAAAATAGAGAAACTTCAAGGTAAATATGCTGAGAATATAAATTTCACACTGAATAAGGGAGAAATTCTTGGGGTTGCAGGACTTATGGGTGCAGGAAGAAGCGAAATAATGAAAACAATTTATGGATATTATCCAGTTCATTCTGGAAATGTCTGCATAGATGGGGTACCTTGTAGAATAAAATCTCCAGAACAGGGAGTTCGCCTAGGAATTGCATATGTTTCCGAAGATAGAAAAGGAAATGGACTGGTTTTAGGTCTTAGTGTTAAAGAAAATATGACCCTATCTTCTCTTAAAAATTTTTCCAACTTCTTAGGATTGAAAGGAAAAAAAGAGAGGGAATCAGTTCAGGAATATATCGATAAATTTAGAATAAAAACTCCAGGGATGGATCAGATAATAAAAAATCTAAGTGGAGGAAATCAACAGAAAGTAGCTATAGCCAAAGCTCTTATGACGAATCCGAAAATTCTCATTCTGGATGAACCCACAAGAGGGGTAGATGTAGGAGCTAAAAAAGAGATTTATGATGTAATAAATCAGCTTAAGAAAAAAGGGCTGAGTATAATTTTAATCTCTTCTGAAATGCCGGAAGTTATGGGGCTCAGCGACAGGCTTATGGTTATACATGAAAACAAAATAAGCGGTCAACTGGAAAGAGACGAATTTGATCAGGAAAAAATAATGAGATTAGCTGTGGGAGTGAGATAATGTTAAAAAAAATATGGAATAATAAACCTTTAGTAGGACTTATAATATTTTCAATAGTAGTGTCAATATTTAATCCGAGATTTCTTTCAATGAATAATCTTCTGAATGTACTCAGACAGACCTCTATAAACTCAGTTATTGCAATAGGTATGACTCTAGTGATATTGACTGGTGGAATAGATCTTTCGGTAGGGTCTGTTTTAGCGATTTCGGGCGCTATTTGTGCAACGATGGTAAGTTCGGGAATGAATCCTGTTCTAGCGCTTTTTTTAACTTTAACAGTAGGATTGTTGCTAGGAATTTTGAACGGTATATTCATATCTTATGCAAAACTGCAACCATTTATAGTTACTTTAGTAACAATGACTCTTCTAAGGGGGGCTACTCTTGTTTATACAGATGGAAAGCCTATACCTGTAAGGGGAGAGGGAGAGTTCTTTGAGAACATAGGGGGAGGATATCTTTTAGAGATACCGGTTCCTATATATATAATGGTAGCTCTTTTTCTTGTAGGTTATTATGTTCTGGCAAATGCCAAATTTGGAAGGTATATATATGCCATCGGTGGAAATGAAGAGGCCACGAAACTTTCAGGAGTGAATACATCTAAATATAAAACTCTTGTATATGGAGTAGCAGGAGCTTTAGCAGCTCTAGCTGGTATAATTGTGACGTCAAGACTAGGATCGGCTCAGCCTACAGCAGGAGCTGGTTATGAATTGGATGCTATTGCGGCTGTAGTTTTAGGTGGTACATCTCTGTCTGGAGGAGTGGGAAGAATCACAGGAACAGCCTTAGGAGCCATAATTATAGGGGTTTTAGGAAATGCTTTGAATCTTCTAGATGTTTCTTCTTACTATCAGATGATGATTAAAGCGGCAGTTATTCTCATAGCTGTGCTTATAGATAAAAAATCTTCTAAATAGGTATAAAGTAAGTAAAAAATATAAAAGGGAGTGGTAAAATGAAAAATATTTTGAAATTGAAAATGTTAGGATTAGTAGCGGTAGGTGTACTTTCTTTGGGAACTATGTCAGAAGCGGCAAAATTAGGACTGGTAGTTTCTACCCAGGATAATCCATTTTTTGTAACTTTAAAAGAGGGAGCGGAAAAAAAAGCTAAAGAGATGGGGCATACTCTAGTTGTTTTAGATTCACAAAACGACCCGTCCAAGGAGTTAAGTAATGTGGAGGATCTTCTTGTAAAGGGGATAGATGTCCTTCTTATAAATCCTACAGATTCAGATGCTGTAGGATCAGCGGTAAGAGCAGCAAATAGAGCCAAAGTTCCTGTGATAACTTTAGATAGAGCAGCAAATTCAGGTAAAATAGTGGCCCACGTAGCCTCAGATAATAAAGCTGGAGGAAAAATGGCAGGAGAGTATATCCTGGAACAGCTGGGCGGTGAGGGGAAAGTTGTTGAACTTGAAGGAATTCCAGGGACAACAGCTGCTCGTGACAGAGGAGAGGGATTTAATTCTGCTATAACTGGCAAGTTAAATATAGTAGCAAAACAAGCGGCTGATTTTGATAGAACAAAAGGACTCAATGTAATGGAAAATATCATCCAGGCTCAGCCAGAATTTAGGGCTGTTTTTGCCCACAATGATGAGATGGCTTTAGGTGCTTTAAGAGCCCTTGAAGCAGCAAACAAAAAAGATATTCTTGTGGTAGGTTTTGATGCGACTGAAGATGCAGTGAATGCTGTAAAAGAGGGGAAATTGGGAGCGACTGTTGCCCAGAAACCTTCTGAAATAGGAGCTAAAGGAGTGGAAACAGCTGATAAAATAATTAAAAAGCAGTCTGTGGAAGAATATATTCCAGTAGAGCTTGAACTCATAAAAAAATAAAACAAAAATCACACTGTAGAATTTGTCAGTGTGATTTTTGTTTTATTACCAACAGAAAATAGTGCTAATAATTTCAATTCATATTTTATATTGATGAAAAAAAACTTTGAAAAATAATATTAAAAGTAATATAATAATATCAAATGTAAAAAATTAGTTAAAAGGAGAATAAAACATGTCAAAAAAAGTAAATCTATCTACAATCCAAGCTGCGGCTGAAACTATCAAAGGAACAGTAAGAAGAACTCCAATCGTTGATTGTCCAGCTCTTGCTGACACGATGGGAGGAGAAGTTTTCTTAAAATTAGAGAACCTACAAAAAACAGGTTCTTTCAAAATCAGAGGAGCTATCAATAAGATTGCATCTTTAACTGAAGAAGAGAAAGCTAAGGGAGTTATTGCAGCATCTGCAGGAAATCATGCTCAAGGTGTTGCTTTAGGAGCTAGAGCGAATGGGATAAAAGCTACAATAGCTATGCCGGCTACTGCACCTATGGCAAAAGTTTCTGCAACAAGAGGATATGGAGCTGAAGTTGTTCTTTCTGGAGCTGTATACGATGACGCGTATGCAAAAGCTGTAGAGGTTCAAAAAGAGACTGGAGCTACTTTCTTACATCCGTTTGATGATGCTTTCGTTATATCTGGACAGGGAACAATTGGATTAGAGATACTTGAGGATCTTGCTGATGTAGACGTAATTGTAACTCCAATAGGTGGAGGAGGAATAGCAGCTGGAATTGCTACTGCTGTTAAAGCTCTTAAACCATCGGTAAAAGTTATAGGAGTTCAGACTTCAAATGTACCATCTATGCCAGCTGCTCTTAAAGCTGGAGAATCAGTGGTGGTTGATGCTACTCCTACGATAGCTGATGGAATTGCAGTTAGAAAGGCTGGAACTTTAACTTTTGAGCTTGTAAAAGAGTTTGTAGATGAGGTTGTAACAGTTTCTGAAGATGAGATTGCTACTTCAATTCTTTATATGATGGAAAAGAATAAAATTGTAGCTGAGGGAGCGGGAGCTACTGCATTCGCTGCTATACTTGCTGGAAAAATAGATACAAAAGGAAAGAAGGTTTGTGCAGTTGTATCTGGAGGAAATGTAGATGTAAATCTTGTGGACAGAATCATAAACAGAGCTCTTATAGTAGCTGGAAGAAGATTCGAATTCACAACTATCGTTGCTGATAGAGCTGGAGAAATTCAGAAAATACTTGCTGTAGTTTCTGAAGGAAAAGCAAATGTACTTTCAATCTGTTCGAGCAGATATGAGTCTTGTTTAGGAATCAATACTCAAGAGCTTTCTTTAGTCTTAGAGTGCCTTGATATGGATCACAAAATCGAACTTACAAAAAAACTTGAAGATGCAGGATACAAAATGAACTAATAAAAATCAAAAAAAGGAGGGATATTCCCTCCTTTTTGATTTTCGGGCATCTTTTATTTGATTTTTTTATGAAAAAGTGGGAAAATAAGAAATAAGATAAGTTACGGAGGAGAACTATGAAAAAATATATACTGTTATTTTCGATTTTTCTTAAAATAATCCTGGTTGCCCAAGAAATACCTAAAAAAGGATATGACTATCCCTATGAAGATCCCTATGTAGCTACTATTGTAGGAAGTTCAACTCTTATGATGAAGGGAGTAAGTGATAAAATTCCAGTTGAAAATTACGTACTTGATAATTATACACAAAAAAAACTTCCAGAAAGTCTATGGTATCAAAAGGGCTTTAAATATTCTTTAGTAAAACAGAAGGAAAAGGCACCTCTTATTTTTATAATAGCAGGAACAGGTGCTACATATAATTCCAAAAGAATGACATATTTTCAGAGGATTCTTTATGATGCAGGATATAATGTGATCTCCATAACCTCACCTGTAAATATGAATTTCATTTTAAATGCTTCTACTGAGGGACTACCAAGTCTGCTAAAAAATGATAGTGAAGATATCTATAAAGTTATGACTGAAGCATATAGTCAGGTAAAGGATAAAATTCAAGTTTCAGATTTTTATATAATGGGCTATTCTCTTGGAGCAGCTCAAGCAGCTTATGTTTCATATATTGATGAACAGGAGAAAAAATTTCAGTTCAAAAGAGTTTATATGATGAACCCTCCTGTAGATATGTATAAATCGGGAGTGAAATTGGATAAACTTTTAGATGAAAATATAGGAAATGACAAAAAGAATATAGAAAAGCTTTTAGATGAGGTTTTTGAAGAAATTTCTAAGCAGACTAGAGGTGCAAATATAGAACTCTCCGAAACAACTATATATAGCCTTTTTACGAACAAAATTCTTTCTGAGGAAAAAATGAAGTCTCTCATAGGATTGGCTTTTAGAATATCTTCTGTAGATCTTAATTATGTCACAGATCTCATAAGTGGAGCTGGAAATTATGTGAAAGCTCCGGTTGGAAAATATGAATCCATTTTTAAGTATTTTGAAAATATAAATTTTGCTAATTTTCAAGATTATTTAGAAAAAATAGCGCTTCCTCATTATATGAAAAAAGGAGTTGGAAAAGAAGAAATTTTGGAGGGTGTAAAAATTAATATAATAGAGGACTATCTCAGAAACAGCAAAAAAATAGCAGTAGTAACTAATGCTGACGATCTTATTTTGGATAAAGAGGATCTAAATTATCTCAAATCTGTTTTTGGGGAGAGGATAATAATTTTTCCTAAAGGAGGGCATAGTGGAAATATGTATTACGGACCTAATGTAAAAACAATGCTTGACTACTTGGAAAATGGGGTGCTGAACTATGAAAATTAAAAGATATGTAACTATCATAAGCCTGATATTTTCAATTTCTGTCTATAGTTCTCAAGAAAACAGATCAGAGATAAATGGAGCTGAAAAAACTGCTGCAGAGTATTTTCGGGTATATGATCCATGGGAAGGTATGAACCGTAGAATATATACATTTAACTATTATTTTGATAGGTATTTTTTTATTCCTGTAGTTGAGACCTATAGGTTTATAACTCCTGATTTTGCAGAGAGAAGAGTGACGGATTTTTTTGGAAATTTAGGACAGAGCAGTGTAATGGTAAATTCTTTGGCACAGTGGAAAGGGCGTAAGTTTATGCGTTCTTTAGGTAGATTTTCGATTAACTCTATTTTAGGGATTTTTGGTTTTTTTGATGTGGCTACGGAGTTGGATATGCCGAGAGAGTATGAGGATTTTGGTCTGACATTGGCTCGTTATGGTATCTCAGATGGTCCATATATCATATTACCTATTTTAGGACCGAGCAATCTTAGAGATGGGACAGGAACACTTTTAGGTTTTTTGTCAGCGGAACAGATAATTCCATATAACTATATAGGGCAAATAGATACCACAAATCCTATAGTAACGGGACTGCAAAGCATAGATGCAAGAAAAAGAAATAGTTTTAGATACTATGATACAGGATCTCCCTTTGAATATGAATATTTGAGATTTTTTTATAGGGAATTCAGAGATCTTCAGATTAAAGGGGAGTAGCGATTAAAATTTTCTATTAAAGATTCCCTGAGATATGGTAGAATGAGGGATAAAAATAAAACTCAGATTGTTGAAAGGAAAGTTATGTGGCAAGATATAGATATAAACTTTAAGGAAGTTTTAGAAAGATATAATAAGGTAGAGTTGGAGATGTGTGACTACTCTTTTGTAAATCTCTACCTCTGGAGTTTTGGTGATAAAATTAAGTACTATGAAAGAGAAGGTATACTTTATATAAGAGGGAATTATCTCTTTCAAAATGAATATTTTATGCCTCTTTCGCTTTCAGGAGATATAAGGGATATAAAAAAAGGAATAGATTTTTTGCTGGAACAGGGAATGGATATAAATTTTGTATCGGAAGAGTTCTATAATAAATATAAGGATGAATATAAATTCGAAGAGATGCTGGACAATTATGATTATGTATATTCTGTTCAGGATTTGGCGGAACTTAAGGGAAGGAAATATAGTAAGAAAAAAAATAAAAAAAATCAGTTTATAAAATTATATGACTACAGGTATGAAAGATTGGGAAAAGATAATTTAAGAGAAGTGGAAAAATTTCAGGAATCATGGTGTGTAAAAAAAGACTGTGTAAATAGTGAAAATTTGAGAAGCGAAAGCCTGGGACTAGAAAATCTTTTTAAGAACTTAGATAAAACAGAGTTGGTAGGCGGGGTTCTTTATGTGGATAATGACGTAGTAGCTTATACTCTGGGAGAAAAACTTAACCATGATACTGTGGTAATTCATGTAGAAAAAGCTGATGAACTTTATAACGGAAGCTATCAGGCAATAAATTCAATTTTTTTAGAAAAAGAGTGGAGTCAGATGACCTATGTAAATAGAGAAGACGACTCAGGAATAGAAGGAATAAGAAAAGCGAAGGAATCTTACTACCCTATAAAAAAGGTTAAAAAATACCTGATAAAAGGTAAAAAAAAGATCTGAAAAACAGAAAGTTATTTTCCGAAAACAACCTGTTTCCAACTGAAAAAAAACAAAGAAGAATAAAGAGGGTTACTTCAAATTAAATCCTTGACAAAAAAAAGTTATTGTTATAAAATTCAATAAGAATAATTTTTTCAATAAGAATAATTTTTATTAAATTTGGGGGTAACGAAATGGCTTGTAAAGTTGTAGAGATAAAAAATGAAACAGGAATACACACTAGACCTGGAAATGAATTCGTAGGTTTAGCAAAAACATTCGAATCTAATATAGAATTAGAAAACGAAGCTGGAAAAAGAGTAAAAGGAACATCTCTTTTAAAACTTCTTTCACTGGGAGTAAAAAAAGGAGCGAAAATAACAGTACACGCAGAGGGAACAGATGCAGAAGAAGCTGTAGAAAAATTATCTCACCTTCTAGAGAACCTAAAGGACTAGCTTAAAAGAGGGTTGAAAGACTCTCTTTTTTTTCAAAAAAATTAAGAGGATGTGAATTTATGAGAAAAATGATTAAGGGAATAGATGCTTCGCCGGGGATTGCTATCGGAAAGGTGTTTTTATATCTTGAGAAAGAGTTAGAGATTAACCTTGGAAACAATGGAAATGCAGCTGAAGAAAAAGAGAGACTTTTAGCTGGAAGAGATAAGACAAAATCCCAGCTTGAGGTTATAAGAGAAAAAACAGCTAAAAAATTGGGAGAGGATAAAGCTGCTATATTTGATGGACATATAACTCTATTAGAAGATGAAGATCTTTTTGATGAAGTGGTAGAACTTATAGAGGATGAGGGGATATATGCAGAAAATGCCCTAAGTCAAGGTATAGAAGGTTACTGTGAGATGCTTGCTAACCTTGAAGATGAATATCTGAGAGAGAGAGCGGCAGACCTTCGTGATATAGCAAAGAGATGGCTATATAACATATCTGGAATGGAAATTATAGATCTTTCATCACTTCCTAAAAATACAGTGGTTGTTGCCAAGGATCTGACACCATCGGATACTGCTCAACTTGATCTTGAAAATGTTGTGGCTTTTGTAACGGAAATTGGAGGAAAAACAGCTCACTCCTCTATAATGGCTAGATCTTTAGAGCTTCCTGCAGTAGTTGGAACAGGAAATATATGTTCTCAGGTAAAGAGTGGAGATTCTATTGTTGTAGATGCTTTAAAAGGAGAGGTAATAATAGATCCTACAGAGGAAGATGTAACTGTTTACTCTGAAAAAAGAGAGAAGTTTTTCAATGATAAAGAGGAACTTAAAAAGCTTAAGAATATGGAAGCTATTTCCAAGGACGGAACAAAGGTTGGAATCTGGTGTAACATAGGAGATCCATCCAATGTGGCTGGAGTCCTAAGAAATGGAGGACAAGGAATTGGTCTATATAGAACTGAGTTCCTTTTCATGAATAACGATAGATTCCCAACAGAAGATGAGCAGTTTGAAGCTTATAAAACAGTTGCTGAGCTTATGGAACCACATCCTGTAACAATAAGAACAATGGATATAGGTGGAGATAAATCTCTTCCATATATGCAGTTACCTAAAGAGGAAAATCCTTTCTTAGGATGGAGAGCATTAAGAGTTTGTCTAGACAGACCTGAAATACTGAAAACTCAGTTGAGAGCCCTGCTGAGAGCTTCTGCCCACGGATATGTTAAAATTATGCTTCCTATGATTATCTCTTTAGATGAGGTAAGAAAAGCTAAAAAAATATTTGAGGAATGTAAAGCTGAACTAAGAGCTGCTGGAATTAAATTTGATGAGGAGACAGAGCTAGGAATAATGGTTGAAACTCCGGCTGTTGCCTTCAGAGCAAAATATTTTGCAGAAGAGGTAGACTTTTTCTCTATAGGAACTAACGATCTGACACAATATACACTAGCTGTTGACAGAGGAAATGAAAACATAGCTCACCTTTATGATACTTACAATCCAGGTGTACTGGAGGCTATAAAAATGTCTATAGAAGGCGCTCATGAGAAAGGAATAAATATCTCTATGTGTGGAGAGTTTGCCGGAGATGAAGAAGCTACAGCACTTCTTTTTGGAATGGGTCTAGACGCATTCTCAATGTCTGCTATCTCTGTACCAAAAATCAAAAAGAACATAATGTCTCTAGATAAAAAAGAGTGCGAAGCTCTTGTAGAAAGAGCACTTTCTAAAGCTACAGCTGAAGAAGTTTTAGAAGAAGTCAGAGCATTTAATAATAAACACTTTAATTAAATATGGAATATATGTTAAAATAGGAGAAGTGAAAGCTTCTTCTATTTTTTTGATTAAAGGAGAGATTATGAAAAAAATAAAGTTTATATACAACCCCCATTCAGGTGGGAGATTAATTTTGGAATATTTAGACGAATTAATTTATCGTTTTCAGCAAAAGGGAAAGGCGGTTGTTCCTTATCGTATAGATACCTCCAAAGAAATCCAGGATTTTTTCCCAGAATTTCCAACAGATGAATATGAATATATTCTCATATCTGGAGGTGATGGAACTATAAATAAGGTGGTTAATCAGGTAAAAAAAAGAGGTATAGATCTTCCTATAGCTGTTTTACCTACGGGTACGGCCAATGATTTTGGATTTGCCTTGGGTTTAGAAGGTGATGTTTCGAAAGATTTGGAAAAAATACTGGATGGAAAAATTCATGAAATAGATTTGGTAAAAGCCAATGAAAGATATTTCGTAAATGTCCTCAGTAGTGGACTTTTTACAGAGGTATCACAAAATACACCAACTTATCTCAAGAATAACATAGGAAAATTAGCATATTATCTAAGTGGTATATTGGAGCTCCCTAAGGTCCAGGATCTGAAACTAACTTTTGAAGCGGAGGGATTTAAATATACTGGAAAATGTTTTATGTTTTTTGTTTTTAATGGAAAAACTGCTGGGAACATAAATCTTTCATATAAATCTAAAATGGATGATGGGGTTTTTGATGTGATAATTGCAGCAGGTGGGGACATGTTTAAAGTTATGGAATTTATACTGAAGTTTCTTCAGGGAGAACATTTGGATTCCTCTACAAGTATCTTGCATTTTAAAACTTCTAAATTGAAAATATCCTCTCAGGAAACTCATGGAACTGATGTAGACGGGGAGAGAGGGCCTGATATACCTCTTTATATAGAATGTATTCCTAAAGGGCTGAAAATTATATATTGAAAGTAAGAAGAGACCAGATTCAATCTGGTCTCTTTTCTATTGAAAATTTATTTAGCTACATTTCCTGCAACGTTTAATACATCCCATGTTCTTGCGAATGGAGGAGCATAGCAAAGATCTAACATTCCTAGTTCATCCACTGTCATTTTTGAATAGATGGCAGTAGCGATAACATCTACTCTGAGAACAGCGCCCTTTTTACCTATAATCTGTCCTCCCAGAATCTCTCTTGTCTCTCCGTGATAAACTAATTTTACAAAGATATCATGCTGTCCTGGATAATAGTTTGTCTGATTTTTATCCTTTATAAATACAGTTTTATAGTTGATGCCCTTCTTTTTTGCTTCTTCTTCAGAAATTCCTGTTCTACCAGCCTCTAAGCTCATAACTTTTACACAAGCTGAAGCCAGAGTCCCTTTGAAAGTTGTTTCTACTCCTGCAAGATTTTCTCCCACTACTCTTCCGATTTTATTGGCAGTTGTGGCAAGAGGAATATAGACATTTTCTTCTCTTACAGTGTGGTAAACGGTAGCACAGTCTCCTGCTGAATAGATAGAATCCAGAGAAGTCTTTCCATGGTTATCTATGATGAGAGCTCCGTTAGGTAGCATCTCTATTCCAGAATCTTTTAAGAATCCTGTATTAGGTCTTACTCCAGTTGCGATTATAACCAGATCAGCAGGATACTCTCCCTTGTCTGTTTTTACAGCTGAAACTTTTCCATCTTTTCCGATAAATTCAGTCACAGTTTCTTCTAGGTGTAATTGAATATCCTTGTAAGATCTAATTTCATCTTCCATGATGTCTGTGATCTCTTTATCAAAACTTTCTGGGATAACTCTAGGAGCTAACTGGATGACTCTTGTGCTTTTCTTCTTCAGATGATGCATAGCTTCAGCAGTTTCAAGTCCTATATACCCCGCTCCGATTATTACAATATTCTGAATGGAGTCATTAAGGGCTATGTTTTTAACTGTTATTCCATCCAAATATTCTTTAAGAGTAGAAACGTTTTCAAGAGCTACATTTTTTATTGGAGGAATTATAGCATGAGCTCCAGTGGCCACCATAAGTTTGTCATAATGATCCTGGAAAATAGCACCATTTTCAAGATTTTTTACTTTTAAAGTTTTATTTATAGGATCCACAGATATAACTTCGTGTTTGATTCTGATATCCATTCCAGCTTCAATGAATTTTTGAACAGGTCTAGCAATCATATTATCTGGAGAAGAGAAGAAATCTCCTACAAAATATGGAAGCCCGCATGCTCCCCATGAAACTATATCAGTTTTCTCATATATTGTAATTTCAGCGTCTTTGTTCATTCTTCCAGCTTTAGCTGCAGCACTCATACCGGCAGCTACTCCACCGATTATAACTATTCTCATAAATTTACCTTCCTTTTTAAGTTTGAAATCAAAATTTTACCTCATTTGAATTATACAATAAAAATAAAAAATTCACAAATGTTCTATAAAAAAAAGAGAGAGTTTCCTCTCTCTAAAAATTAAAATTAATCTTGATCTATCGGTGCAATTTTTTCTGCAGAATAAGCGGCAGTGTCCATGTCACCCATAATTTTTGAAGTTATAACTCCAGCAGTCATAGAACCGCTTACGTTAAGAGCTGTTCTTCCCATGTCGATAAGTGGCTCGATTGCAATAAGAAGTCCTACAAGCCCGACAGGTAGATCCATAGAAGATAGAACGATAAGAGCGGCAAAAGTAGCTCCTCCACCCACACCTGCAACTCCAAAAGAGGAAACTGCAATTATAATAACCAATTGAATTATGAATCCTGGATTAAGAGGATTGATTCCCACTGTTGGAGCAATCATAAATGCCAGCATAGCAGGATAGATTGCAGCACATCCGTTCTGACCGATTGAAGCTCCGAAAGAAGCTGATAAGTTAGCGACTCCTTCAGAAACTCCCATATCTTTAACCTGAGCTTCAACATTCAGAGGAATAGAACCTGCACTTGTTCTTGATGTGAAAGCAAAAGTTAAAACTGGAAGAGACTTCTGAACATATCTTATTGGGCTAAGACCAGTAAGAGCAATCAATAGAAGATGTACAAGGAACATAAGAATTAGAGCAACGTATGAAGCTATTACGAATTTTCCAAGTTTTAGAATTTCAGATACGTTAGAAGTTGCAATAACTCTTGTCATAAGAGCTAGAACTCCAAATGGAGTAAGTCTAAGAACTAAAGTAACTATTCTCATAACAACATCATGAACAGCATTGATCATATCTTTAAAAATTTCAAAAGATTTAGCTTTTTTCTTAGCTATACCAAGAGCAGAGATTCCAGTAAATCCTGAGAAAATTACCACGGCAATAGTGGAAGATGATCTAGCACCGGTCATATCTAAGAAAGGATTATCTGGGATCATTTCTACAAATTTAGAAACGAAAGAAGCTACAGTTGCTTCTCCGGCTCTTCCTTCAAGATAAGCTGCTCTAGCAGCTTCTTTTGCACCAAGCTCAAGTCCCTCAGCAGTAAGTCCGAAACCTGCAGAAGTGAAATATCCGATGAGGGCAGCGATAACAGATGTTCCTACTAGGATTCCGATAATCATTCCACCCATTTTTCCAAGAGATTTTCCATCCTTAAGATTAATGATTGAAGATGTGATAGAGACCATTATAAGCGGCATAACTATCATTTTGAGGAGCCTTACATAACCTGCTCCAATTACATTGACATAAACCATAGAGTCTTTAACTATCGAACTGTCAGATCCATAAAATAGCTGGAGAGCTACTCCAAAGACAACTGCCATTCCTAAAGATGTGAAAACTCTTTTTGAAAAAGAGACAAATTTTTGCTGCATACTGTATAGAACACCTATAAGAGCTAGCATGATTAAAACATTGATAAGTACTAACATTTTTTATTCCCCTTTTATAATAATATATTTTGGTATAAAATTATAACATAGAATCAGAATAAAAAAAAGTGTAATTTATAAAAACAATTTGAACTACTTTTCAGATTTATTTACCATAATCTCAAGTATCATTTTGTCAGTTTCAGTCATAGCATCTCTTCCGATAGCACAAGCATCTCTTATTGTATCTTCGATAGAACTTGAAATGATACCTTCATCTGAACCAATAACGATACCATCTTTGGCAAGTAAAGCTCCTTGAATTCCTGCACTAACTCCAGTTGCTATTTTAAGAGCACAACCAGGTTTAGCTCCATCACAGAACATACCAGTTATATTTCCAAGGATATTTTTGATTGTCCCTTCAATTTCTGGCAATTTTCCTCCAAGTAGGTAACTGATACCGCAGCTTGAACCAGTTGATGCAAGGACACATCCACATAGAGCAGAAAGCCTTCCTAGGTGACTTTTCATGTGGATAGCGATAAGTTCGCTAAGAGCAAGAGCTCTTAAAAGATCTTCAGAAGTAGAATTTAATTTTTTTGCAGCGGCGATAACAGGTACAGAAGCTGTAAGTCCCTGGTTACCAGAACCAGAGTTTGTCATTACAGGTAGAGTAGAACCGGCCATTCTGGCATCTGAAGCAGCGGCAGTCATAGCGATAGAATAAGTTTCGAGAGTGTCTCCTACCATACCGGAATTAATATTGTTAAGTCTTGTTCTTCCAACTTCAAGTCCCCAAGGGTTTTTAATTCCTTCTTCAGCAATAGCACCGTTTACTTCAATGACTTTATTTAAAAATTCAAGTTCTTTGATGTCTACATTTTGAGCGAAGTCAAAAATAGAAGCAACAGACATGAAAGATTTATCTTCAGTAGGCACTGTGGGAGCGCATGAAATAGTTTCTATAGCTTCATCGCAGTTAGCTTTGAAGAAAATTTCTCCGTTTTTTTCAATAAGAGTGATAGCAGTATGGAAATCCTTTATCTCTACAGAGGCCCATTTTTCTCCTTTGATAACTTTAGCTTTTATATAAAGTTTATTTGGAACTTGAGCAATTTCCATAGAGATAAAGTTTGGATTTTCTAGTAATTTTTTGGCTTCTTCAACTTTTTCCTTTGGAATATCTGTGAGGACCTCTAGTTTTCTTGAAGCATCTCCTGCAACTATTCCTACGGCTGTAGCTATATCTGAACCTTTCATTCCAGTTCCCGGGATACCTACACCCATAGCATTTTTAATTATATTTCCAGAGAGAGTCAGCTCAACTTTTTCTGGCATCTCACCTAAAACTTCTCTAGCTTTTGCAGCGGCATAGGCGATAGCAGTAGGCTCAGTACATCCAAGGGCTGGAACGACTTCTTTTTTTAAAAGTTCGATAAATTGATTATAGTTTTTCATGTTTCCTCCTAAATTTTAAAAAGCTTTAAACAGATAAAATATTGTAGCATTTTACTGGCTAGTAGTCAATAAAGTGTAATATTGAAAAAAATAATGCTCAAAAATATTACAGTTTAAAAAAGTAATGATTATTTTCTTTAAAAGAGAGAAAAAGTGAGGTATAATTCAAAATATGAAAATAATAATCTTAAAAAAGAGGAAAAGTGATAAAATGAGAATATACTATTTCGACAATTCAGCAACTAGCAATCCGAAACCGGCGGAGGTGTATGAGGCTGTAAACTATGCTATGAAAGAGATGAACTGCAATCCTGGAAGAGGAGGACATCGGTTGGCAGTGAAGAGCTCAGTGGAGATTTACAAAGTAAGAGAAAAAATTGCTAAATTTTTTAACCAGAAAAATCCACTTCAAGTGGCATTTACAAACAATTCCACCACAGCTCTAAATATGGCCATATTCGGAAGTCTCCAAGAAGGGGATACTGTAATTACAACATCACAGGAGCACAACTCGACTTTAAGGCCCTTATTTACTTTGAAAGAGGAGAAAAATATAAATATAATCCTTGTAGATACAGAAAATCCAGAAGATAAAATTATAGAACACTTAAAAAAAGAGAAGATAAAAATGGTAGCTTTGAATCATATGTCCAATGTGACAGGGAAAAGCATAGATATAGAGAAGATAGGGAAAGTTTC
>JBOFCM010000099.1:0-2334 GCA_051646055.1 Fusobacteriaceae bacterium | reverse complement strand
CTTTTTGTACAAATTGTATAACAATATTATCATTTCACTTATAACTTTATTAATAATAAGGAGGAATAAATGAATTTACCAGAGTTAGTTAGACATTTCAGGATAGTTGAGAATATAAGTCAGAGTGAGATGGCTCAGATGATGGAATGTGCTCAGAATACAGTTTCTTTGATAGAAAGAGGTCTGCGAAAGATGCCACTAGCTATGCTTGAATCCCTGGAAGAAGTTATAACAAAAGAATGGAAAATCAAATTCAGAGAGGCCTTCATTAATCAACTTCCAGAGTATGAGAATATATTTAGTGGCATGAGTACAAAGCTGATGGATTTAGCTGAGTCTGATTTAGAATTTATAAACAAATTAATTGATACATTAAGATTAAAAAAAATCATAACAGGGATAGCATAAAAACAAAAAAGAGGGGAAATATGGGGAAAATATTTGTGGAATTGAACCCTAAAACTTTAGGTTTTTTAGCAGATAGTTTACAGGGGAGAGTAGATCAACTAGAAGTTGAATTGTCAAAAAAAGATAAAGAGATAGAGGAACTGAAAACCAAGCATGATATGACTACATTTTCTTTAAGTGGAAACAATGTTGTACTGGAAAATTTGAATAAAAAATTACATGAAGAGAACATGAAACTGAAAAAAGAAGTAGAAGAACTTAGTTCTCCAGGGAATGTTGTCGGAGCTATGATGGAATCTATTGACGGTAAACCAAGAAGAGGAAGAAAGCCTAAGGAGAGTGTCTAAATGTCGTATAGAGAAGAGAATCAATATGATGAGATTAGAGATATGCTAAATGAATTTATAACTATTGGAGCTATAGATGTTGATATGGGATATGCACTTATAGGAGCTGGAGTAGTAAGAGATTATCTTACTGACGTTTCCCCAGGTGATAGCGGTTCTGTAGCAGCTGACAATTATACTTTTGAATACAAGGTAACAAATTTGAATGATCTTGTTTTGGAGTGGGAGGTTTAGATGGATGAATTGGAAGATATTGAACTTGAACTCTCTCTCTTCCAGGAAGAGGAAGATGATGAAGACTGGCACGACTGGCAAGGTAGATACTTATGTCAGAAGTGAATGTGCAACTGTTTATAATAATAGCTATAGTTATGTTGATTGTTTTTAGAGAGGAGGGAAAGAGATGAGTATATATAAGAAACTGGCAGAGATCCAAAAGGCTATAAAAGGTTTAGGGCAGGATAAAAGGGCACAAGGATATACATATGTCACTGGAAATAAAGTTTTAGATCATGTTAAACCTTTGATGATTGAGCATGGATTATTATTAAAACAGGAGATCCTCAGTATAGAGAATGAAAGGCAAGATTATTTTACTGGCCTGGTAGATATAGACAAAACACAAAACTGGAAAGGTAAACCTAAATCTGAAATTTTATCTAAAGTTATGATGAGATTTACCTGGGTAGATGTAGACACTGGAGAGAAAGACGAGAACCTCTTTGGTGCTAATGGACAGAATGATTGGGAGAAGGGATTAGGTTCAGCCCTCTCATACGCAGAAAGATATTTTATTCTCAAGTATTTCCACATAGCCACTGATGAAGATGACATTGATAACCCTGATAGGAAGAAAGATGATTCTTTGAAAAAAGGGGAAGAAAATCAAAGTTCCCAGCAGAAGAAAGAGGATAAACCTTTCAATCGTAACTTAGCTATAAAAGCTGTTATGGAGTTAATCGGAGGAGATGCTGCTAAATTAAATAAGCAGCTGGACTATTATAAGATAAAAACCCTAGATGCCGCTAATGAGGTTCAGCTTAAAGCTATATATAAATATTTATCACCTAAAAAATAAAAAAAATAAGGGGAGAATACTATGAATTTAATTATACTGATTGGTAGATTAACTAGAGATCCTGAATTAAAGTTTGGCCAGAGTGGAAAAGCATACTGTAAATTTTCAATAGCCGTGGATAATCCTATGAAGAAAGGGGAAGCAGATTTTATAAACTGCTCTTCTTTCGGGAAAACTGCTGAACTCATAGGAGAACACATGAGGAAAGGAAGTAAGATAGGAATTAATGGTAGGTTATCTATGAATAAATATGAAAAGGATGGAAAGACAAATATAAATCATGAGGTTTTAATTGATCGTATAGAGTTCTTGGATGGGAAGAGAGAGACTACTGCAAGTAATGACAATGTACCTCATACTGCTTCCTCTTCCGTTACTGAGAGAAAAGCTGAGGTAGATGAGAACTATGATGAGGATGAGTTTCCCTTTTAGTTATTATGAACTTTACGGATATGAAGGAGAGTAGAAAAAAATTATTGGAGGTTTAATATGTGGAACTGT
>JBOFCM010000098.1:0-13323 GCA_051646055.1 Fusobacteriaceae bacterium | reverse complement strand
TTTCAAAGGAGGTAGGAGACCGTTACAGATCTGAACTGGAAAAATCCCGGGCAAAGCTGGAAACCCTTAAGGGCAAAGCTGAAGATCCCAGGGAGATACTGAAAGAACTGGAAAAAAGTGAAAAATCAAAAACCAGTGTGGATCAGGTTTTGAGAGAGAAAGAGAATATAAAAAAATCTCTGGAAAAAAACATAGATGAAAATATAAATTTAGAAAAAAGTATAGAGAGGACCGGAAGGGATATTGAAACAGAGGTTAAAATCCTAGAAACTCAAAAATCCGCTCTAATCAGTAATGATAAGGATACCTTAGAAGCTGAAGAGAGTCTGAAGATTGTCAGAAAAAACAGTGAAAGCTATGAGAGTTATCTTGAGTTTCAGAAAAGAGCAGGAGAAACAAAAGAAAAGGTAATAGCCCTTGAAGATGAGATATTGAATCTGAGAAAAAAAGAGATGGAGATAAAAAATCTTGAGAGGGAAGCTTTGGAAATTTCAGGAGAGATTGAAAAAGAAAAGATCCATATAGCTACTAATAGAGAAAAATTTCAAAAAGTTTTAGAGCTGAAAACAGAGGAGGAAAAAGCCCTTCTTCTTGCTCAAAACCGTGAAGCTGAACTGGAGTCAGAAGAGAAAAATCTTCTTCCTCTTATAAGGAAGGGAGAGGTTTTGGAAAATGAGATAAAAAATCTGAATTATCTTTTGGAAATTGAAGAGGAAAAATCTTTCCAGGATAAAAAGCTTTATTTGGAGATTTCTGAAAAATTAAAACTTTCTCAAAAAGATGCGATTCAAGAGAAAATAGATATGCTTTTGAAAGTTGCAGAGGAAAAAACCTCTTTGGAAAGCGAAATAAGTAAACTCCAAGCTCTTCTAGAAAATAGCCGTGAAGCTGAAAAAAAGCTCTCTACAAGTCTATGCCCGTACCTGAATGAAAAATGCAAAAATCTTGAGAGCAGTTCAGATGCTGAGGAATTTTTTAGGGAAAGAGAAAAAAAATTTACAGATTCCTTAAAAGAGAAAGAGACAAAACTCTCTAAAGTGAAAGAGTCATTGGAAACTTTAGATCACTTAAAAAAACTCAAGAGAGAAGAGGAGATAATGTCAGAAACTCTTCTGAATCTCGGGAGAGTTATGGAAAAAAGAGAGAGTGAGATAAAAATTTCTCAGCTTCAAAGAGAAAATTTATATCTTCAGATGGAAAATTTTCAGAGAGAGGGAATGAGTTTAGAAAAACTCCGTGAGAGAAAAATAACCCTTATAGAGGAGAAAAAATATCTTAATCTAAAAAATATTAGGGAGAAGATAGAGGGAATTTTAAGGGAGATTTCAGAATTGGAGAAAAACTTTAAAATTTTAGATGAAGGAAAAATAGTTTTAGAAAAAAACAGAATTGGAAATATAGAAAAGATAGAGGTTCTTAAAAATGAGATAAAAGACCTCTCTGATTATGAAGAGAAGCTAGGAAAAGAAAAAAGATATCTTGGAAATATAGAGGTAAAACTCCTAGAGCTGAAGCAATCCTATGATCTATATAGCAGAAATATAACAGTTGCCCTTAAACTGGAAAGTTTTAGAGAAAAAGAGTTATTCCTAAGAAATAATATAGAAAGAATAAGTTTTGGAATAGAAAAATTAGGAGAAAATCTCCAAAAATTAAGAGAGGAATTGGGTAAAAAAATATCTCTACATACTCTTCAGGCTGAAAAAAAAGCTGTGGAGGAAAGCATAACCGATCTCCATAGGGAGAGCGGAGCACTTCTGAGCATAATAGTTGCGCTGAAGGAGAGAGCTAAAAAATCTGAAGAAGATTTTGTAGAGATAGAGAGTCTGGAAGAGAGAGAAAAAAAGCTTCAAAAGAAATATGAGCTTACACTTAAATTCCGGGAAAATGTAAAAGGCATGGGAGAAAAAGTGGCTGAAAGTATAATTAGAAGAATAGCATTTTTTGCCACTGAAAATTTCAGAAAAATAACTGGAAGGAGTGAGAGTATAATTTGGAGCGGTAAAGATTCTGCTGGAAAAGATTCTCCATATTCGGTTCTACTGGAGGGAGCAGACAGGGAAGGAAATCTTAGAAAGGTAAACTTTGACCAGCTTTCAGGGGGAGAACAGGTAGCAGTGGCCATCTCCATCCGGGGAGCCATGAACAGCATATTTACCAAAACCGGATTCTCAATTTTTGACGAGCCGACTAACAACCTAGATCAGGAGCGTCGTAAAATACTGGCTGACAATATAGGTGAGATACTGGAAAATATGGAGCAGAGCATAATAGTAACCCATGACGATACCTTTAAAGAGATGGCTCAGCAGGTAATAGAGTTATAAAAAGGAATTTTTTAAGTCAGTGCTCAGAATTTCCAGAGCTTTTTCCTTTTTCTTAGCTTCAATCTCTACATCAAAATCATTGAAAAGCCATGAAAAATTAAGATAGTCCTCCTTTGTAATATAATCATTGTGAGAACGGTCTTTTTCACTTGATTTGCCACTGGAAATATGAGCCAGTGGCTTTCTTTTTTTCCAGGTATTTTATATTCTTTAGATATTTCATTTTTTCATTCCTTTTCTGCTATAATAATTCTAAGGACATCACCCATCATAACATTTTTACTGGTGACTTTGGAGAAACCTGTCTCTCTGATGGTTTTTTCAGTTTCTCTGAGAAGAGAGGTTCCCAGAAGGGGATGAATGATCAGATTAAGAATTCCTAAGAAAAAATTGATAGGAGTGTGGCTGCTTTTCATATGTTCTAGGAAGACAGCTTTACCTCCAGGTTTTAAAACTCTGTAGATCTCTTTCAGACCTTTTTCCGGATTGGGGACTGTACAAAATACACAGGTAGAAAGTACAGAGTCGAAAGTCTCTTGAGAAAAATTCATATTCTCAATATCCATTTCCAGGAGTTTGACATTTTTTAAATTATGAAGCTTCAGCTTCTGCTGAGCCAGTTCCAACATACCGGGAGAAAAATCTATTCCTGTTATATCCATATCCTCCCTATAAAATTCTAAATTGGCTCCGCTTCCAATACCGACTTCAAGTATCTTTCCACTGAGGAGAGAGACACACTCTTCCTTATATCTGTTCATAGGCATTTTGCTTTCCACCCAGTCGTAAACTTTACTGAATCTGCTATATTTTTCCTTTGTTTTCATATCTGTTCCTCCCTTTAAATTTTAACAGCCTTCCAGCAGGATTCCACTATTTGGGAAATCTGGTTTTCATCTAAAGAATATTTATTTATTAGGGTTCCCTTTACTCCGAAGAATATGATACCAAAAATCATACTCAGGCAGAGATTTGGATTCACCTCGCGAATCAGTCCTTTTTCCTGTCCGGTTTTAATCACTTTAAAAATTTCTGAAAAAATTTTATTGCTTTCAATATCTCTATATTTTTCAGGCATATAGGGAGAATAGATAAGATCAGTTACAAAAACAAGTCTCTCAGGATAAGTCAGAGAATATTTGAGAGAGCCCTCTATGAGGTGCTTAAATCTCTGATACAGCCTAGCTTCAGGATCATAATTTTTCATGACTTCCTCAGTGAGATCCTGGAAAGAGATATCATAGAGAGTATAGATCAATTCATCCATATTTTTAAAATAGTTATATAGAGTTCCTGAACCTACATTTGCCTTTTTGAATATTTTTGAAAACGTCAGAGAGTGAAGTCCCTCCTCCATCACCAGTTCCAGTGTAGCATTTAAAATATCATCTTTTTTACTCATCTGTGAGTCCCCTTCCCAATAGTTTATCTCTTATTATATCTGAAAAAACGCCTTTATTCAATTATGAATTGACTATATTTTTTCCATATGTTAAGATTAAGTTAAAATAATTTTGGAATAAAAATTCCAAAAAAAGGAGAAGACATGAAAAAATTCTATTATCTTACTTTTGTTTCATTTTTTTTGCTGAGTGGCTGTTCTTCCACAGATTATAAGAAAATTAGAGCTGAAGAGAATCAGAAACTTCTGTCCAAAGAATCCGAAAGTAGAGAGATAGTCAGTAAATTGGGGACTGAAATCTCTCTTGAGGAAGCTTTAGAGTTAGGAGAGAGAAGAAGCAGCAGTATAAAAATAAGAAAGCTTCAATCTGAAATTGCAAAACTTGATAAAGATATCGCTTTTGGAAACTTTTTGCCAAAAATAACGGTTTCAGGAAGCTACAATCAGTTCAATGAGGGAATCTATGCCCAGACAGTAGGCGTGGATCTTCCCTTTGGTTTAGATTTGGAGACTAGGGTTGTGGATAAAAATTTCTATATGGCAGGAGTGGGTGCTACTCTTCCTATATTTACTCCGACAGCTTGGTATCTCTATGAAGCGAGAAAAAAAGGTGTGGATATATCCAGAGAGATTGAGGAATTTGAAAGAAAAAAAGTGAGAGTTCAGATAATAAATAGTTACTATCACATTGCAGCTCTTGAATCTGAGAAAGAGTATCTGGAAAAGGGGATTGAGCATGCTGAGGAGATGACAAAAAATGCCCGAGTCGCTCTAGAGACAGAATCTATAATGCCTTGGGAATATGACCAGAGCCAGCAGTTTTTAAAGAGCAAAGAATTTGCCCTAAATAAAAATAACAGGGAACTCTCTGAGGCTAAAATGCAGTTTTTGAGACTTTTAGATCTTCACCCCTTCGTAGAGTTCCAAATAGAGAAGAGAGAAGAGTTTTCTGGAAAAAAAATTCAATTAAATGAGATTATATACTCGGCCCTGGAGAATAGCTCTCTTCTTAAAATAGAGGATATTGCCCATGGAGTCCAAGAGGATATGGTAAAAATTGCCATAGCCAATTTCCTTCCAAATGTGGCCCTGACTGGAGGATATTCAAGAAATAGCAATAGTGCCATAGTGGATCCCCTTATAATAAATGGAAGCCTTATGGGAGCCCTTACACTTTTCAATGGTTTTCAGAATATAAACAGTTACAAAAAAAGCAAAAAAGCTCTCCAAATCTCTGAGATAGAGAGGGGAGATTCAGCAGCCAAGGTTATACTGGAGACGGTAAATGCCTTTAATTTCTACCAGGAAGTGAGGGAAAACTTGGAACTGGCCCAAAAAAATTATTCGGTTCTGAGCCAGAAACTGCACCAGAAAAAACTGGAAAAAGAGATGGAGATGGTTACCGACGAGGAACTCCTTCGAAGTTATACAGAAAATGAAAAAGCATTTTCGACCATGAAAAATTGTCAGTACAGATATGAAATTTCACTGGCTCTTCTGGAGCTGGTTACAGGAGGATATGATGGTAAAAAATAAAAAATATATACAGATAATTATAACTGGAACTCTTCTTTTTTTTCTTGCTTCATGCGGAAAAAAAGAGACGGCTAAGGAAAGAATCTCCAACGTCAGAATCTTAGAGATCACTAAAAAATCTTCAGAGGAAAAAAAGATTTTCAATGGAGTGATAACTCCGGAAAAGGAAAGTATTCTCTCTTTTAAGGTTCCTGGAAAGATAGAGAATATAAAAGTTTCCAGAGGAGACTTTGTAAAAAAAGGTGATATTTTGGCAGAGCTGGAAAAAGGGGATTATAATCTTAATTTTCAGGTCTACGGAAAAAAATATCAGGGAGCCCTGGAAAATTATAGAGCTGCGGGAGCAATTGCAGAAAATGCCACACTTCAGTTTGAAAGAGTGGAAAAACTTTATAGGGAGAAAGCAGCAACAAAAAAACTTTACGATGAAGTCCAGGGAAAATATAGAGCGGCAATCTCCTCGCGAAATGCGGCCCAAGCACTTATGGAAGAAGCTGAAAAGGGAGTTGAAAACAGCAGAAATAAATTGGAGGACAGTTTTCTCAGAGCTCCCTATGATGCCTATGTGGGGAATAAACTGACAGAGGAGGGGAACGTTATAAACGGCGGGACTCCAGTTGTCTCCCTTATTTCAAAGGGGCTGTCCCAAGTAAATATAGGAGTATCTGAAAATGAGATTCCTCTTCTTCAGTCAGCTGAAAAAATCATCTTTGTCCACGGAGAAAAAGAGTACGGGCTCACACTTAAAGAGATAGGGAAGAAACCTGATTTTTCAAGATTTTCCTATCCTGTAACCTTGGAATTTTTAGAGCCGTCAGATTTTTTAAGCGGGATTCAAGGAAATGTCATAGTCACTAAAAGAAAAGACTCCTCAGAAGAGATAAGGATTCCTCTGACGGCAGTTTTTGAAAACCAGGGAACAAAGGTCTGGGTCTATGAGAAGGGGACTGCTGTTTCCAGAAAGATTGAGATAGAAAAAATGGGAGCAGAGGGAGAGGTCATAGTAAAAAAAGGACTTGCCCCTGGAGATAAAGTAGTAACAGCAGGAGTATCTTTTTTGAGCGAGGGTGAAAAAATCCAGCCCATTTCTGAATTTTCAGAATCCAATGTGGGAAAAATTCTTTAGGAGGAAGAGATGAAATTTTTAGAAAAGTTAATAAAAAATAAAACAGTAATCAGATATCTCACTCTCCTCATTGCGATAGCAGGATTGTTTTCCTATGGGAAACTGGGAAAACTTGAGGATCCTGAATTTAAAATAAAGGAGGCCCTGGTAATAACTCTTTATCCAGGGGCTACCCCTCATGAGGTGGAACTCCAGGTGACAGAAAAAATCGAGAGAGCTCTGAAAAGTATTCCCCACGTAGAGAAATATGAGAGTGTTTCCAAAGCAGGATACTCTGAGGTAAAAGTAACTCTTTCCGAGAAACTACACAGCAGAGAGATTGAGCAGTATTGGGATAACCTGAGAAGAAAAGTAAATGATGCTCAGAAAAATCTTCCTCTAGGTGTGTTGCCCTCGATAGTGATGGATGACTATGGAGATGTCTATGGGATGTTTTTTGCCCTTACCAATGAGGGATATTCTACGGAAGAGTTCAACCGTTATCTGGAATACGTGAGAAGGGAATTTCAAAATCTCCCAGGTGTGGGAAGAATTTCTGTATATGGAAAACAAAGTGAAGCAGTGGAAGTTATTCTGGACAGGGAAAAAATGGCTGTCATGAAGATAAGTGACAAACATCTTCAGGGAATCTTTATAAGTGAAAACCTTCCTGTGGACGGGGGGAAAATAAGTTTTGGAAATGAGAGACTGAGAGCGGATATCTCAAACAGATTTAAATCTGTTGAGGATATTGGAAATCAGATTATCTCTTCTAGAAAAAATCTCAAGGGAGAAGAAGAAATCGTTCTCTTGAGGGATATAGCCCAGATAAGGAGAGCGGGGAAGACCCCTGTTTCAAATCTCATGAGGTATAACGGAAGGGAATCTGTAGGGATACTTCTCTCTCCGGCCTCAGGAACAAACGTGGTAGAAACAGGAAAGATTATAGATGAAAAAATAGAAGAGATGAGGAAGGTTATTCCCAAGGGGATAGAACTGGAAAAAGTCTATTATCAGCCTGAGCTGGTGAGTTCCTCTATAAAAATATTTGTTATTAACCTCATTGAATCGGTAATAGTTGTGGTGGGAGTTCTCCTTCTCACAATGGGAATGCGAAGCGGACTTATAATAGGAAGCGGACTGGTACTCTCAATCCTAGGAACATTCCCTATTATGAAACTTATGGGTATAGATGTCCAAAGAGTATCTCTGGGATCCTTTATTATTGCCATGGGTATTCTGGTGGATAATTCCATAGTTGTTGTAGATGAGGTACTAAACGGAATGAAAAGAGGGGAGGAAAAATTTCAGATAATCATAAATACAATAAAGAAAACTGCAATCCCACTTCTGGGAGCTACTGTAATAGCGATAGCAGCCTTTTTGCCTACAGTTCTTATGGAGACCAATATGGGAGAATATATAAGTTCTCTTTTTTGGGTAATAGCGATCTCCCTTCTTTTGAGCTGGGTATTTGCACTGACCTCAATTCCTGTATACTGTGAGCACTATTTGAAAAAAGATTCTCAGAATAAAAAAATTAATCCTAGAGTTGAGAAATTCTATCTCTGGTTTAAAGATATGCTTCAAAAAATACTGAATCATAGAAAAGTGGCGGTTATAGCTCTTCTAGGAGGGATGGTTTTTTCAGCTCTTCTCTTTCTGAAAATTCCCATGAGTTTTTTTCCAGATTCAGATAAAAAGGGATTTGTTGTGAATATCTGGCTCCCAGAAGGTAGTAGAATAGAGAAGACATCTGAGATTGCAAAAATTTTGGAGAAGAAAATATCTGGAGATGAAAAAGTGAAGGATGTCACTGTGGCTGTGGGAGGTTCCCCTGCCAGATACTATATGATGACCATCCCTGAGATGCCTAATCCATCCTTTGCCCAACTTATAGTCTCCACCCAAGATCTAAAAAGTGTCAACAGGCTAGGAAAAGAGATATTGGAGTTTTCTCGGGAAAATATTTCTGACGCCCAGATAGGAATAAGAAAATACAGCAATGGTGTTGAGACAAAGTATCCCATTGAAGTTACAGTTTTGGGACCAGATCCTCAGATATTGAGAGATCTCTCTGAGGGAATCATGGAAGTTATGAAGAGTACAGAGCATCCTTTTAATATAAGAAACAACTGGAGAAGGAGAGTGCCAGTATGGAAGGCAGAATACTCAGAAAGAAAAGGTAAACTGGCTCATATCTCAAAGAGAGATGTAGCTAGTGGAATAAAAAGAGCTACAGATGGATTAAGTTTAGGAGTTTTTCGGGATGGAGACGAGGCTCTTCAGATTCTTCTGAAAGAGAGAGCTTTAGTCGAAACAGATATGGAGAATATAGGTCAGCTTCCTCTGTGGGGAATTTTAGATAAAGACGGAGTATTGCTGAAAGAGGTAATAGATAGTGAAAGTATCCTCTGGGAAGATTCTCAAATCTGGCGTGAAAATGGAGTAAGAGCTATAAAAATCCAGAGTGATGTTCCTATTGGAGTAGGAATTGAAGATGTGAGAAAAGAGATCAGAGATAGGGTGGAGGGGATAAAACTTCCTGAAGGCTACCATCTGAAATGGGCAGGACAGTATGCTGAACAGGTGAAAAGTAGCAGGGCAGTCATGGAATATGTGCCCCTTCAGCTTCTTGTCATGTTTACAATCTGTGTTCTTCTCTTCTTTAATCTGAAGGAACCTATGATAATATTCGGAATGTTACCTCTGGCAATTATAGGAATAGCACCGGGACTTCTTATCACAGGGAGATCCTTTGGATTTATGTCCATAATAGGCCTAGTGAGTCTCACTGGAATGATGATAAAAAATGCCATAATTTTAATAGAAGAGATAAATTTTGAAATAGATACCCAGGGAAAAGAACCCTATGATGCTATACTTGCCTCAGCCTCCAACAGGATAAGACCTGTAACCCTGGCAGCGGGAACTACAATATTGGGAATGCTACCTCTTATGAGGGATCCTCTCTATGGTGATATGGCTGTTACAATAATATTCGGTCTTACAGCCTCAACAATACTGACGCTTATGGGAGTTCCTCTCCTCTATGCAATAGTCTATAAAATTCATAAAAAGAGTCAGTAGAAATAGAGAATCATCTGTTCTCTTGATTTCAGCTGAAGGTTAGGTTATACTGAAAAGAGAGCAGATAAAAAAGTTTAAAAGGAGAATACCATGAAAATCAATCAGACAGCTTCTACAAGTGCTTCCCTTGTGGAATTTTGGCTGGAAAAGGGTGAAAGTATAAGAATGGAGCCTGGAGCTATGGTTTATAAGGATAGCTGTATCAGCCTTCAGGGAAAAGTCAATGGAGGATTTTTCTCAGCAATAGGAAAAGTTTTTTTAGGAGGAGAAAGTTTTTTCACCTCAACAGCTACAGCTAAAGAATCTGGAAGAATTGCAGTGGCACCGAGAGGGTTTGGAAATATAAAGGTTCTCAATGTCTCCCAGGGTAATCACTGGTATATAAATGATGGAAGTTTTTTAGCCTGCAATACCTCGGTAGATTACACATCAACCATGCAGAAAAGATTGATGAATTCGATTTTCGGAGGAACTGGAGGATTTTTTATTCTGAAATCTAAGGGGCAGGGAGAACTTTTAGTAAATGGATTCGGAGATTTGATTGAAATTAATTTGGATGGGTCACAGCCTTTTCAAATAGACAATGGCCATGTGGTATGTTGGGAAGAGACTTTAGATTATAAGATGGAGATGGCTAGTGGGTTATTCGGATTTAGATCCGGAGAGGGACTCCTAAACACTTTTAGAGGAAAGGGAAAAGTTATTATTCAGACAAGAAATATACAGTCCTTTGTGGATATGCTGGTGGACTATATTCCTTTTCCCAAGCCGGAAAAAGAAAAAAAGAACGGATAAAAAAAATCGGAAGAAATTTCTTCCGATTTTTTTTTGTAAAGATAATGAATAAAAAAAAAGAGCCAAAAGGCTCGAAGTTTCATTGGTGGCGGGAGTAGGACTCGAACCTACGGCCTTCGGGTTATGAGCCCGACGAGCTGCCAACTGCTCTATCCCGCGATATATATAAATAATACCACATAAAATATTTGTTGTCAATGTTTCTTTTTATATATCTGTTTTAAAAATAAATAAATGAAAAAATTCGAGGATTACATATATATTAAGAGAGGATAAAAAGTATCAATATCTCAAAAAATATCATAGTCAGCAGGAGTGCTGCAAAGGAAGGAGTTTAAATGTCAGAGAACAGAGGAAAATGGGGGTCTAGCTTAGGATTTATTTTGGCATCAGCAGGGTCAGCAGTGGGGCTTGGAAATATTTGGAAATTTCCATATCTAGCAGGGAAAAATGGAGGAGGAGCCTTTGTTGTGGTATATCTTTCCCTTGTAATAATTTTAGGTTTTACTCTTATGTTGGGAGAGATGGCATTGGGTAGAAGAGGAAAATCAGATGCCTTTGGCTCCTATAATAATATAAAAAAAGGCTGGGGATTTGTGGGAATATTGGGAATTTTGACATGTTTTATAATTCTCTCTTACTATTCTGTAATAGGAGGATGGGTTATAAAATATATCTTAGATTTTCTGTTGGGAGGAGTTAATGGGGATGCAGGAGTACATTTTGGAGGATTTATCTCTGGAATATCATCTCCAATAATTTATGCGGGAATATTTCTTATACTTACTGCACTGATTGTAGTTAAGGGAATCTCAGGTGGAATCGAAAAAGCCAGCAAATTCATGATGCCGGCCCTGTTCCTTTTCTTGATTATAATAGTTGTGAGAGCGATTACTCTTCCTGGGGCTATGGCAGGTATAGAATTTTTGCTTAAGCCTGATTTCTCAAAAATCACAGGTGGAGTTATATTGGCAGCACTTGGGCAGGTATTTTTCTCTCTTTCCTTAGGAATGGGGGCCATGGTAACTTATGGAAGTTATCTTCCTTCAGATTCAAAATTGGTGAGAAGTGCTTTAATAGTTCCGGGACTGGATACACTGGTAGCCCTTTTGGCTGGTCTGGCTGTTATGCCTGCTGTATTCTCTTTTGGACTGGAGCCTTCGGCAGGACCTGGACTGCTCTTTGTAACTTTGCCAAAAATCTTTGAGTCAATGGCCTTTGGAGCTTTTTTCGGAGTAATATTTTTTATTTTGGTATTCTTTGCGGCAATCACATCCTCCATATCTATGCTTGAGGTAGTTGTTGCCTTTGTTGTGGATCAGATGAAACTGGATAGAAAAATAACCACATGGGTTCTGACACTTCTTCTGTTTCTTGTGGCTATTCCAAATTCATTATCTTTTGGAATACTGGAAAAATCCAAGATGTTTTTCGGAATGAATTTTTTTGATTTTCTATGTTATCTCAGCGATAATCTCTTCCTGCCTATAGGAGGACTTCTTCTATGTATATTTATAGGTTATATCTGGGGTGAAAAAGGGGTTCTCTATGAAATCACAAATGAAGGAAAATTGGATTTCTTCTTGGGGAAACTTTGGATCTTTGTAATCAAATATGTGGGACCGGTTGTAATTGGAATAATTCTTCTACAGGCACTGGGTATCCTGAAATTTTAGATTGACCTCTTTAGCTAAATATCTGGATTTGGAGAGAAATCTTTTTTTTAATTTTCTGCTTATCCCCTGGCAGTTAAGCAAAAGGTTTCTCCCCTTGAGCTGGAAAGTGTAGTTTTCCATATATTCCAGACTTTCCAGCTCCATTCCATCAGCTGTTCTAAGAATTCCGGCCAGAATTTTTATTCTTTTTCTCTCTTTTCTGGTAAAAATTTTCAGATCCCTAGATTCCTCTATTTTTCCACTGTGGCTTTTTATAATCCACCCTATCTTAATTTTAGAGATAAAATCTATACCCAGGGATCTAGAACGAAAAATAATATTTCTGCTTTCCTCGCTGTGATTTTTATTCCTTAGATAATGCCCTGTATCGTGGAGAAGGGCAGAGAGCAAAAGAAGATGTTTCTCTTTCTGGGTAAAATTGAAAAGAGGATTCAATGTTTCCAAAATATCTAGTGATTTCTTCTGTACTCGTATTATATGCCCCATATCAGGAGAAAATTTTTCGGAAATTTTTCTGCCAGAATTCAGCTGAAAGTGGAAATCAGCAGTTAGAAAATCAATCTCCCTTTCGCTTAGAAGGAGAGATTTTAGATTTGAATTAGGGAAATTTTTGAGGATATCAAATTTTAATACCTGGAGAATCTCCTCTATAATTTTTTGGAATCCATGTAGTTGAATGTTTAAAAATCTGATTTTTTCCTCTTCTTTTTCATTCCATCCCAGGAGATGAAAATCATGAATTTCGCCCAAAAGATCCTGATATTTTTTTAAATCTTCAACTGAAGGATTTAGGATTGGATTTTTTAAAGTAAGAGCCTCAAGAAGATAAACTGATTTTTTTAACTGTATTCTAAAAAGATGTAGGAGATCTCTCTGACTTTCCCCTTCACTGATATTTTTCAGTGAGGAAACAAGGGGAGACAGGGTTTTTATTGTTTTCTCATATACTTCCAGAGAGGTTACAGTTTTTCTTTTTAAATTTCTGGAAAAAAATCTGGATATTTCTGAAGTATCAAATTGGAGAGTTTTTTTTATGATGCTATTTTTTTCAAGTTCCCATTGAGAAAGTTTCTCCTTTCTCAAGCCTTGAAACTGGGGATATCCTGAAACTAGTTCCAATTGAACCTCCAGATCCCTAAGGCTGTTGAGGGAATCGGCGAGAAATTTTAATTTCTTTTCTCCCACTCCAGACAGAGAAAAAAGTCTAAGGATACCTCTTAATTTTCTTATGGAAGTTCTAATTTTATGGACAATTTCTATATCGTCACTGCAATTCAAAAGTGCTGTATTTTCTTTCAGTGAAGTTATAAGTTTATCACTATATTGCAGATAATTTTCTCCCAGATATCTCATACTAACCCTCCTTACCCTATCGCCTTATGGTTTTAAGCC
>JBOFCM010000097.1:0-9557 GCA_051646055.1 Fusobacteriaceae bacterium | reverse complement strand
TAATTTTAAAGTTTCAACAAATGATAAAAAAGATGTACTTTTAAGATTTTATGATCTTTCACCAGAGTATGAAGAGTTTTCTGAAAATGGTTCTTGGAAAAAAGAGCTAGATATATACTCTAAAAGTAAAGATTTTAATAATACAGTTTTAAATCAACTTTTTTCTGAAGACTTTATTAAAAGATTAGAAAATGGCGAGTTTAAATTAAAAGATAGCAAAGGAAAAGTTGTTTTAAAAAATCCAACAAATGCCGTTAGAAATCTTTATGATCTTTATATTATCCAAGCTAGCATTGGTAAAGATTTAGGTTTTGGAAAATATTTTAGTGAAAAACAATTAAAATGGTATGAAGAAATAGACAACTTAAATGACTTCTATGAAAAAGGTCCTGGAAAAATTGGGGAAGATATTGCCACTAATATTGCTTTGCCTCTTTTAGAAAATTTTATAGTTACAAGTGATGAAGCTATAAAAAATCAAAATAATTCAGCTAATTTAAGATTTGCTCATGCTGAAACAACTATTCCATTTATAACTTTACTTGATATCAATGGGTATTCAGCAAAAGAGGACAATATAGAAAAAGTTTATAATAAATGGTTAGGAAGAGATATTTCAGGTATGTCTGCAAATATCCAATGGATATTTTATAGAAATGATAAAAATGATATTTTAGTTAAAATTTTACACAACGAAAAAGATGCTGAGCTACCAATAGCAACTTCTATGAAACCATATTATAAATGGAATGACGTTAAAAACTACTACACTAATAAATTAAAATAAAATTTTGGGAGGGTATAGATTTGAAAAATTTAAATAGATTATTTACATTGGGTCTGCTTGGTGCTGGACTTTTTATGACAGGGTGTGGTAAAGAGGAGATAAAAGAGAAAAAACTTGTTATCGCTTTTGGAATTGATGAGGATTTAGAATCTAAAGTTGTAGCTAAGGATAAGTTTTTAAAAGATTTAGAAAATGCTGTTGGTATGAAAGTTGAATGGTTTGAACCATCGTCTGATATGGCTTTAACAGAATCTTTAAAAGCTAAGAAAAATAGAACTGATGTAGCTTATACTGGAGCTATGCCATATTTTATGGCAGCTACAAAAACTAAGATTGAACCTTTAGTTTCTTTTGCTAAAGATGGAAAATTCGAAAATTGGGGAAAGTTTTCATATTTTTTAACTCGACCAGATACAAATATAAATGAATTTAGTGAAAAGGATTTAATAAATCCAAATAGACCTTATACTTTTGCTTATACAAAACAATCTTCAGGATCTACATATCTATGGCCTGTAAATGACCTTATTACAAATGGAATAATTAAAGATTCCAACGATTTTACTATTAAATTTAAACCCTATGAAACTGGTTCCACAACAAATACCGTGAGAGCTCTTTTAGATAAAGATGCAGATATAGGAGTGATCTCGTCTAACTCATATGTTAAAAATAGAAAGTTTTTTACTGAGGATAACCATAAAATTATTTATAGAAGTTCTGCCATTCCAGATAATCTTTGGCTGGTACAAGAGAGTATGCCACAAGATTTAAAAGAGAAGTTACAAAATTTCTTCTTAAATTACAATGATAAATTTTTCATGGAAAATTTTTATGGAAAGAAAAATGGTGAACAACACATTAAAGTTACAAAGGAAAACTTTGAAATAATAGGACAAGTTATGAAAAATCTTAACTTGACAGAGATAAAAGAGGATTAATCTTAGGGGGAATACATGAATACAATCGTAACTGTAAAAGATGGAGTTAAAAGCTATAACAATAGTTTTGTAGCTCTAAAGAATATTAACTTATCTATAAAAAAAGGGGAGTTTGTTGCCATAATCGGTTCTTCAGGAGCTGGAAAATCAACGCTTTTAAGATCGATTAATGCTATGAATCCTCTTAGCAGTGGACATGTTATATTTAATGGTGAGGATATTTGTAAGATATCTGGTGGAAAGTTAAGAAAAGTAAGAAGAGAGATTGGAATGATTTTTCAACATTACAACCTTATTGAAAGGTTGTCTGTAGTTCAAAATGTTCTTCATGGAAGACTTGGATATATGTCTAACTTTAAAGGATTCTTTGAACTTTATTCAGAAAGTGACAAAGTAAAGGCTTTAAATATACTTAAAAGATTGGGACTCGAAGAACATTGCTATAAAAAAGCTTCTGAATTAAGTGGAGGACAAAAGCAAAGAGTAGGAATCTCTAGAGCTCTTGCACAAAATCCCAAATTAATTTTAGCTGATGAACCAATAGCAAGTTTAGATCCTAAATCTTCTGAGGTTGTTATGGAAACTTTAAAAAATATCTGCCTTGAAGACAATATAACTTGTATTGTAAATCTTCACCAAGTTGAGTTTGCCAAGGCCTATGCTACTAGAATTATTGGAATGAAAAATGGAGTTATAGTGTTTGATGATACTCCCGAAAATCTAAGAGAGGAGATTGTAAATGAAATATACGGTAAAAATGTTCAATAAAAATGATATCTTTACTTTAGGAATTATCTCTATAATCTATATCTTTATAGCTTATAGATTAGATTTTTCCTTTCTATCTTTTCTAGTGGAACTTCCATCTGCAATTTCATTTATAAATGAAGAGATGCTTCCCGTAAATTGGAAAAGTTACGACAACTACATGATACCATTACTTGATACATTTTGTGTAGCTATAGTATCATTAATTTTTTCCTCCTTTATCTCTTTTTTCTTAGGGTTTTTATGCTCAGAGAAAACTATGCATTTTAAGCCTATTAGAAATATAGTCAAAAGTTTTGCCACAGTTTTAAGAAATATTCCAAATATAATTTGGGCTCTTATGTTTGTTCCTGCCTTTGGTGTTGGAATTACAACTGGAATAATAGCTTTAACTGTTGGAAATATTGGAGATATGACTCGCTTCTACTATGAAACTATTGATGAAGTTGATTTGGAACTACTTAGTTCTTTAAAAGCCACAGGAATGTCCCATCTTCAAGTTATAAGATTTGGAGCTATTCCTCAAGCTATTCCAGGATTAGTTTCTTGGACCATCTATTCTTTAGAAAGTAATATCCGTTCCTCTGCTGTTATTGGATTAGTTGGTGCTGGGGGAATAGGTATGTATATAAGTAACAACTTAAGTCTAATGAAGTACAACACTGCAGCCATGGGTATTTTTTTAATTGTAGTTTGTGCTATTGTAACTGAAATTATTTCTAACATTTTAAGAAAGAGGATTATTTAAATGAATAAAAACTATTTTGGAAAAATTAAAATAAAAGATCATAAAAACGATAAGTTTTTAAATAAAATTATGTTAGGAATCTCTATTCTATTTATTTTATCTTTTTTTAAACTAAATTTAGATTTTGGAAGAGTTGTAAGAGGATTAAATAAATTAGGAAATATTCTTTTAGAGTTTGGAAAACCAGATACTTCTGTTTTTAAGTTTGTTCTAATTGCTGTTTGGGAATCTTTTGAAATAGCTTTTATGGCTACTTTAGTAGGAGTTATCTTATCTGTTCCACTAGCTTTTTTAACCGCTTCTAATACAGCACCTTGGAAACCCTTATCTCTAGCTATAAAGTCATATATATCTTTTATTAGGGCTGTTCCCTCTTTAATATGGGCCGTTATATTTGTATCTGCTGTTGGTCTTGGACCGTTCTCTGGAATCTTAGGGCTTTCTGTTCATACAGTAGCATATTTAACTAAGGCATATTTTCAATCTATTGAAGATTTGGGGGAAGAAAATATTTTAGCCATCAAAGCTACTGGAGCATCTTGGTTAAATATTATGAAAGCTGCAATAATTCCAAATATCAAAAGAGTTATCACAGGTTGGACTGCACTGAGATTTGAATCGAATATGGCACAATCATCGATTATAGGAGTTGTGGGTGCTGGAGGAATAGGCTATATCATCTCTAAATTTATAAAATCTTATGATTTTAATGCTGCAGGAACTGCTTTAATTGTTTTAATGATTATATCAGTTTCTGTGGAGCGTTTAGGTTCACTACTAAAAACTTATACAGAAAGAGGTTAAAAATGAAAACTATTTTTTTAGGAACAGGGTCTGCAAATGGACTTCCTGATGTTTTTTGTTCGTGTGATTACTGCAACTCTTTGAGAGAACTGAAAGGAAAAAATATTCGTAAAAGGTCAACTTTTTTATTAGGAGATAAAATACTGTTAGACTTTTCACCAGATATTAGAACCCAGATATTAGAAAATAATATAGATTTTAGTAAAATAAAAGGCATACTTCTATCTCATACTCACAATGATCATCTGGATATACAAGAGCTTATAAAAATCAAAAATCCGATGGATATATATGTAAATAGCTCTTCTGAAATTTGGTTAAAAGAACAGATTAAAAATGCAATAAAACCTAAACATCAAAAAAATATTCAAGAAAAAATCAATCATCTCAATATAGTTCCTATGAATTATCACTCTCCTTTTACTATTGAAGATTTTGAGATTATCCCTATCAAGGCAAAGCACACTGGCTTAAATCTTGACGAGTGTGGTACAAACTTTATAATAAAAAATGGAAGCTTTATAAGGTTGCATGCATCTGATACTGGAATTTACTCTTTAAAAACATTTGAGTTTTTAAAAAATTTTAAATTCAATGATATTGTAATTGAATGTACTTTTCTAGATTTTCAAAAAGATAATTCAGATCATCTTGATATAATTACATTGGATATAGTTTTAAACAAGCTAAAAGATTTTAAATGTATTGACTCTGAAACGCCGATAACAGTTACTCATTTTGGTCATGATCCTAAAAAAAACCATAAAGAAATTGAAAAACTTATGAGCTCTTTGGAGTTCAATATCTCTGTAGCTTATGATGGGCTATGTATATTTGCAGGTGGATAAATCTGGCATCCAGTTTTTTGTATTTGGAAACCTCGGTTTTATTTACTACAAAAATTATCTTTCTATTTTCATAAATTAGTACCTCCTGAAATCTAATCATGGCAGGTACTATTGATTCTTCTACTTCTATTCTATAAAAAAAAATTAATTTTTTATCTAGAAATATAATAAAATCCGGCTATTTAGCCGGATTTTATTAATTTAAAGATTTACTTTTATAAAGTATCTGCTATTTTCTGGACTTTCACCTTAAAATCATTGATATCTTTTATTATTTTTTTCTGATCTACTGTCTTTATTTTTTTATCTTCCACTACGATTTTTCCATTGACAATAACTGTGTCTACATTAGTGGCATTTGCTGAATAAACTAAAGCTGAATAAGGATCAAAAATAGGATTCATATTTACAGATTCTGTTTCTATGATAACCACATCTGCTAATTTCCCAACTTCCAGACTTCCTAATTCATTTTCCCTATGGATAGCTCTTGCTCCACCCAGTGTGGCCATTTCTACAGCTTTTTTCGGAGGAAGTGCAGATCTGTCTTTACTATTTAACTTATGGAGCTTTGCCACATATCCCATCTGACCAATTATATCCAAAGTGTTTCCACTCATAGGTCCATCTGTACCTAATCCAACTCTCATTCCCATATCATGCATCTTTAGTGCTGGTGAAATTCCTTTAGCTGATTTTATATTTGCAACCATATTATGAGCTATTCCTATATCTCTTTTTTTCATTAGCTCGATATCACTGTCAGTTACAAAAATATTATGTGCTGAGATGAATCTCTTATTTAAAAGCCCTAAAGAATCTAAATATTCCACTGGTGTCATTTTATGATCTTTCATTATTCTATCAAATTCAACATCTGTTTCTGCTACATGCATTGAAACAGGTACATTATATTTTTCTGAAAGATCTTTTATTTTTAAAAGCTCTTCTTTTGTAACTGTATGAGGTCCGTGAGGTCCAAAACCTGGAGTTATTAACTCATCATTTCTGTATTTTTCAACAAAAGCAATAGCTCTATTTAAAGTTTCGCCTTTTTCTTTTCCGTCTGCTGTGGGAAATCTGATTATATTTTGAGTCATAACTCCTCTTAATCCAACCTCTTTCACAGCTCTTGCTGCATCTTCTTCAAATAGATACATATCTACAACAGTAGTTACTCCACCGAGAGCCATTTCTAATGCTCCGTGCTTTGCTCCTAAATATGACATTTCAGGACTTACCATTTTATTCTCCAAAGGAAAAATATATCTGTTCAATCTATCGGGTACATCATCTGCAAGAGATCTAAACACAGTCATTGAAGCATGAGTATGTGTATTTATCATACCTGGCATAATGATTCCATTTTCAGCATCTACAACTTTCGATGCTCTATATTTTTCTAATAACTCTTCATTTCCAACAGAGATAATTTTATTATCTTTTATGATAATAACTCCATTTTCAAGAACCTCTCTTTTGTCATTCATTGTTAAAACAGTTCCATTTTTTATTATTATACTAACTTGTTCTTTTTGTTTTGTTTTTTCAACTAAAGAACTGCATCCTACAATAAATAAACTTCCTAGCAATATTGCTTTTTTAAAATAGTTTTTCATAAATAACTTCTCCCCTTGATTCAGTTTTTAATAAAAAAATCTCCAATAGCAAAAGTCTACTGGAGTGTATTTACTTTTGCTTATAGCGAGGCATTTGAGGCACCTCGTAGAAACTTCCGACCATATTACGGATATATATAAGCTATATTTGGATTATTTTTTTCTTTAATGATAATTTATCATAAGTTTGGGAAATATTCAAGAGAAAATATTTTTTATACTTATATTTATAGTCTTATAATCTGTTTTTTTAAGAAAAAAATTCGTAATTAATCAAAAAAACATATTGACAAAAACATATCTGTTAAGTATAATCCAGATAAACAAAATAAATTATTTGAAATATTAAAAGTCACTCATATATCGCTGGTAATATGGTCCGGCAGTTTCTACGTCTTCACCGTAAAAGAAGATGCTATGGGTAGAACTATACTTTTTTTTAGTACGGATTCTATCTATAAATTGGAGTCTGTACTTTTTTTATCTTCAAAAGGAGGAAAAAATGGAAAAAGTAATACAAAAGGAAAAAATAGGATTTTTAGAGATTTTAAATTCATACTTTAAAGTGGAGGCAAGAGGTTCCAGTATCAAAACGGAGATTATGGCAGGACTCACAACTTTTCTTACTATGGCTTATATAATATTTGTAAATCCTGCCATACTTTCTGCAACAGGAATGGATAAAGGAGCTCTTATAACAGTTACATGTCTAGCTACTGGAATAGGGACTCTTATTGCTGCATTTTGGGCCAATGCCCCATTTGCTTTGGCGCCAGGAATGGGACTTAATGCCTTTTTTACTTACTCATTAGTTTTAGGAAAAGGAGTAACTTGGGAAACAGCTTTAGGTGTAGTATTTATCTCGGGACTTTTCTTTCTTATTCTTACACTGGGAGGGATAAGAG
Source organism: Fusobacteriaceae bacterium (assembly GCA_051646055.1). Classification (GTDB taxonomy): domain Bacteria; phylum Fusobacteriota; class Fusobacteriia; order Fusobacteriales; family Fusobacteriaceae; genus JAGNZR01. Next base: position 2,137 of record JBOFCM010000097.1, on the reverse strand, counting down.
AAAAAATCGCCAATGCTATTCCTGGGGAAATTTCCACAGCTTCTACAGCAGGAATCGGACTTTTTATAGCTTTTATAGGCCTTAAAAGTATGGGACTTATAGCTGAAAATCCAGCAACTCTTGTGCAGTTGGGATCTTTCAAGCTGCCGACAATATTGTCAGTGGTGGGACTAGCGATTATGGGTATCTGTGAAATAAGAAAAATCCGTGGTGGGATATTAATCTCAATAGCTTCAACTACTATTTTAGGAATTGTTTTTGGCCTAGTAGAGATGCCGGGAAGTATAATTTCTACACCGCCTAGCATAGCTCCTATATTTATGAAACTTGACATAATGGGAGCATTGAAAATTTCACTTATGGGCTCAATATTTTCATTTATGTTCATAGATCTTTTTGATTCATTGGGATTTATGATGGCCTGCTATAAAAACATGGGGCTTTCCCAGGGAGAAGAGGGGAAGGTAGGTCTTGGAAGAATGCTTCATGCAGATGTATCGGCAACCCTTATAGGTTCCGTACTAGGAACAAGTACAGTGACATCTTTTGCTGAATCGGCTACTGGAATAGCAGCTGGAGCTAGAACAGGACTTGCTTCCCTGGTAACAGGATTATTATTTCTGGCAGCTCTTATGTTTACGCCAATAGTGGGAATAGTTCCAGGATTTGCAGCAGCACCAGCTTTGGTAATGGTGGGAGTGTTTATGTTCAGATCCATATCTACTATTGATTTTTCAGATTTCAAAATAGCTATTCCAGCTTTTATAACTATAATAATGATGCCACTGACTTATTCTATCAGCATCGGACTGAGTTTCGGATTTATAAGTTATATAGCTGCCCATGTGGCTGCTGGAGAAATCAAAAAAATAAATATGACTTTATGGATAATTGGAATATTATCATTTATAAATTTAGTAGTCTAAGAAAAGAGAGGAGAGATAAAGTATGAATCAGATTTTAATTGAAAATGCCTACATCATCTCTATGAATGGGAACCGTGAGATATATAATCACGGTTCTATTCTTATAGAGGGAGACATTATAAAAGAGATAGGAAAAATAGACAGAGCTTCGGTAAGTCCCCAGGCTGAAATATATGATGCAGAGGGAAAAATAATTCTGCCTGGATTTATAAATACCCATGTGCATCTTTCACAGCAGTTGGGAAGAGGAATAGCAGATGATGTAAATCTTCTTACCTGGTTAAGGGAGAGAGTATGGCCTTATGAGAGCAGTTTTAACGAAGAGGATTCATATATTTCTTCCCTGGCATGCTGTGTAGAACTTATAAAATCGGGAACCACAACTTTTCTGGAAGCCGGAGGTCAGTTTGTAGAGTCTATGGTAAGGGCAGTTGGAGAAAGCGGTATCCGTGGAGCACTAACAAAATCAGTGATGGACAATGGAATAGGACTTCCAGAAGTTTGGAATAAAACTGCAGAAGAAGAACTAAAAATTCAGGAAGAACTATTCAAAAAATACAACAATACTTTTAATGGAAGGGTAAAAATCTGGTTCGGTCTGAGAACTATATTTAATAACTCGGATGACCTTATAGTAAAAACTAAGGAGATGGCAGACAGATACGAAACAGGAATTCATATGCATATAGGTGAAATTGCAGCAGAAAATGATTTTGCCAAAATGAGAGCTGGAAAATCTACAGTGGAGCACCTCCATAAATTGGGAGTATTAGGTCCTAATCTTCTTGCTGTGCATACTGTGTGGCTCACAGAGAGAGAGATAGATCTTTTCAGACTCTATGATGTGAAAGTTTCCCACAACCCAGCAGCAGCCATGAAAGTTGTACTGGGATTTGCAAGAATACCCGAGATGCTGGAAAAGGGGATACCTGTATCTATAGGAACTGATGGTGCTCCTTCTAACAACAGAATGGATATGATGAGAGAGATATATCTTACGTCTCTTATTCATAAAGGGCGTACTCTAAATCCAGAAGTCTGTTCTGCAGAGGAGGTTCTTGAGATGGCTACAGTCAATGGAGCAAAAGCAGCACTTTTAGAGAGGGAAATCGGGTCTTTAGAGGTTGGAAAAAAAGCAGATTTGATAATTTTGAAGCCTGATTCTATACATTCTCTGCCTCTTCACAACCCAGTAGCAAATATTGTATATG
>JBOFCM010000096.1:0-2265 GCA_051646055.1 Fusobacteriaceae bacterium | reverse complement strand
CTTCCATTCTTATATTCCCATGGGGAACCAAATATCCATAGTTAAGTCCCACTCCAGATTTTTCCATTTCCTTTAAATACCCCTCTGTGGTTTCATAGTTCCAATTTATTTTTTCAGAGGTTCCATCCAGTCCAGCTAAATTTTTTCTCCAGGAAGACAGATACTTTAGAGGTAAAGGTGCCATGGATATCCCATCTTGACCTAAAACCTCTGTGGTTATTCCCTGTCTTGCCTTCACTTCATTATATGGACTTTCCAATATTTTCAAATCCGAATGGCTATGGGTATCTATGAACCCAGGGGCTATTACCATCCCCTGGGCATCTATTACTCTATCCACCCCATCCATAGAATCTATATTTCCAATTTTTTCAATTCTTTCTCCCGCTATTAAAAGTGATCCCATATATGGAGCTTTGTTGTTCCCATCAACTATAAGTCCATTTTTTATTAAAGTTCTCATCCCATCACCTATTTTCCAAATACTGATTTCAGTATTCCATAGTAACCTTGAGCTCCCAATCTAAGTTGCTCTAACTCCATATGCTCATCTATTGTATGGGCTAAGTTCTCCCTAGAAGGTCCAAATCCTATTGTTCTTATTCCTGCCTCTCCAGCATAGTGAGACCCGTTGGTACAGAAGGAGTATTGAGTTATTTCACTGTCTATTCCCGCTTCCTTAAGTCCTCTATAGGCCATTTGTACAAACTCATCATTCTCATCATATAACCATCCTGGGAAGAATCTCTCTCCCTCTATGATCTCCCCTGTATAGCACTTCTCTCTTCCTATGGCAAAGGATACCTTGGCCTTTAGCTCTGGATCCTCCTTCATCATCCTATCTAAAACTTCTTGAATAGGTTTTAAAACTTCCTCCTCAGTTTCTCCTACTAATAATCTTCTATCATAGGTAACCTTACAATACTCAGGTACCACAGAGGCCCCTGGATATGGAGAGGATTTAATATCTGTAAGTTCTAATATTCCCTTTCCTAACTCAGTTTCAGGAGGAACTATTTTTCTAATTTCATTTATTATATTGGCCATTTTATATACAGAGTTAATTCCCTTATGAGGATTTGCCGAGTGAGCTGGTTTACCAAAGGTTTCCACCACAATCTCTCCTCTTCCTCTTTGACCTATTTTAAGATTTAACTCAGAGGATTCTCCAATTACAACATAATCTGGTTTTACTCTCTTAGATATTTCCCTAGCTGCTATTCCCTCAAAAATCTCCTCACAAACAACCCCAGCACAGTAAATTTCTCCTGGGAAATCCTTGTTACAATCCTTGGCAAAGAAAGCCGAAGCTGCTATGAAAGCCGCCGTTTGTCCCTTCATATCAGAGGTTCCCCTACCATATATTTTCCCATCTACAATATCCCCACCATAAGGATTTTGTGTCCATTTATCCCTTGTTAAAGCTGGTACTGGAACCGTATCTATATGCCCATCGAAAAGTATCTTCTTTCCAGGTCTTTTTCCCTTAATACACCCTATTATATTTCCATATCTATCCACAGTAATTTCATCAAAACCTAATTTTTTCATGTGTTTTTCAATGGCCTTAACTACTCCCTCTTCCTGTCCTGAGTCCGAAGGATTTTGTATCATCTCCTGAAGCAGTGTTATCATTTCCTTTTCTCTGTCAGCTGTTAACATCTCTCTACTTTTCATCATACCCTCCATACCAAACTATTTCTCTATATTTTATAGGATCCGTATCTCCCTCTGTGGAAAATAGTAGAACCCTTGAATTTTCATCTAATTCTAATTCTTCCTTTAATTTTTTATATTCTGGATTTGTCATAAGCTCATAAAGAAGTCCCGTAGTAACTGCTCCTGATTCCCCTGAAATAACCTGATGATCTCCCTTTAAAGGATTTCCTAAAACTCTCATTCCCCTTGCTGCTACCCAGTCAGGACATGAAACAAAGGTATCTGAATAGTTTCTTAAAATTTCCCAGGATATTATATTGGCCTCTCCACAGGCAAGACCTGCCATTATTGTTTGCATATCTCCCCCAACTGCCACAGGTTTCCCATCCCCTGCCACAGCTGATCTATATAGACAATCTGCTAAATTTGCTTCCACTATCACTGTTTTAACCCCAGGACCATAGAGATTTTCCACAACCCCTTGAACTCCCCCTGCCAAGGATCCAACCCCTGCCTGAACAAATACATGGGTAGGTTTCTCTATTCCATATCCTCTCAATTGCTCAGAAGCCTCTAGAGCCATAGTTCCATATCCCTGCATAATCC
>JBOFCM010000095.1:0-3155 GCA_051646055.1 Fusobacteriaceae bacterium | reverse complement strand
TTTTCAACATTTTTTAGTGCCTCTCATAACTTTCTTTTTTACACTATATTTTTTAACTGTTCTACTATATTTTTTTTGTCAAAATTGGATATCTGTTCTAGAAATCTCTCTCTATATCCTTCTCTTAATTTGAGATTTTTCAGTAGTGCATATACTGATTCCTCAAATTTCTTTCTGTCTCCCATCTCTATCAATATTCCATATTTTCCTTCTCCTAGTATTTCTTTGGGCCCAGTAGGACTGTCATAGGCTATTATAGGACAATTATTTATCATGGATTCTATCATTACAGTAGGAAGCCCTTCACCGTAGGAAGTGTGCAGAAAAAGTTTAGCTCCTTTCATCCAAATATAGGGATTGCTTCTCTGTCCTAAAAGAAATACATCTTCTTCCAATTCATGAAATTTTATGAGTTTTTTTAGATTTTCATATTCTGGACCTTCTCCTAAAATATAGAGCTTTTCAACTATGCCTCTCCTTTTAAGATTGGAATATATTTCGATTAAATCCTCTCTTCCCTTTCCTTTTACAAGCCTTGAAACTGCTACCATATATGGATTTTTCAAAAATTCTATTTCATCCTGAGAGAGAACTTCTTTTTCTCTTCCCAGTTCTCTTATTCTCTCTATATCCATAGGATTATATATCCTCACTGTTTTAGAAGCAAATTCAGGGTATATCTGTTCTAACTCTTTTTTCATCTCATCACAGATAACCACAAGTTTGTCATAACTTTCCAACCTTTTTCTGAACCTCTCTCGCTTCTTTCCTTTTTTAGCCGCTAGGGAATAATGGTTCCATCCAATTTTTTTTCCAGGAACTACTGATAGATATTTTCCCAAGCTCATATCAAAATCTATTACAGCATCAAAACTATTTCTGTCGAAAAAATCCTTAAGGAATTTTTTCATTTTTAATCTTTCGAATGCTATATAAAGCTGATAATAAAGCCTGTATAAAAGATTGCCTTTTTTAGAAGATATTTTTTCTCTAATTTTTACAGCTTCTTCTGTTTTTATATATTCCACTCGAATAGATTTTGGAACTTCATCGGCAAAGACATTTTTTTCTCGATCATTTTCTTTAATAAGAAGAGTGATATCTAAATCTTTTTCATTTTCCAATGCTCTTAGATAGGTTATAAGAACTCTCTCTATTCCTCCCATAAAAAGCTGGCCATTATATATCAGTATTTTTTTCATTCTATCTCTCCCAACAGCTTTTGAAGCTCCTCCATGGAGAAGCTGTTTATATCTATCTCTTCTCCCTCTCTGTAATCGGCCTGTGAGAGAATAACTTTTCCCCCAGGATATTCAGGGCCCCATGTTTTGAGATTATGCTCATCTTTTCTGTCTTTTCTGTAGAGGGCTATCATTTTTCTATCAAAGGCTCTGGCTATATGCACCACAGAAGTATCAGGAGTTATAACTAGGTCAGCCTTCTTTATGAGAGCTGAACTATCCAGAATGCTAGAAATATTCTGAGCCATATACACTGCCTCTCCTTTGTGAGCATTTAAAAATCTCTCCAGCTCCTCTTTTTTGTCTGGAGAGTAAATAGCGATGGTAATATATCCTTTTTTATCCAGCATTCTAAAAATATTTTCCATATTTTCGGGATTCAGGCTTCTGTATTTACTGGCACCATAAGGATTCAATAGGGCAATCTTCTCCCTGTCCGGATATTTTTTCTTCAGAGTTTTGCAAAACTCTTCTGCCCTTCTCTCTCTCTCAGAATCTAAAAACACATCATATCCTGTCCCATAATCCTCTATTCCCAATTTTTTCAGATATGCTCCATATCTTTCTGTTATATGCTCGTCCCACTGAAAATCTTTTCCACTCTCTACACTGACATCAAAAAGCTTCCACTCTTTTCTGTCCAGTCCCATATTTATCCCTGCTCTGCAGAGGTTTATAAATTTCATATCGTTGACTCTCAGCATCTCACTGAAATCCAGAAGAAGATCATACCCTTCACTCCTTATCTCTCCAGTAAGTTTTTTTAAAACACTGCTGCTTTTTTCATAGCTATATATTTTATCCACATAGGGTGAGTTAACTATTATATCCCGGGCTGCTCCCCTTGCCACCACTCCTATTTTAACCTCTGGAAACTTTCTTTTTATCTCACGGAACATCATGGTACTTGCCACCATATCCCCTATTTTCCCGTCAGTACGGATGAAAAGTATCTTCTTTATATTCATACGAACAATAATATTTTCTTCTGGGCACTGCTTTCCATTCTCTTTTCTGTCCCAGAGAAATCTCCCTAAAGCCAGTCTTTTAGGTCTCAAAAAATCCTGTACCACCCTATTCAGTTTTCTTATCATCTCTGTCCCCTTTTTTTTATAGTAAACCCCTATTTTACTATATTTTACAACAAAAAGAATAATATATAAAGAAAAAAGAGTGGTTTCCCACTCTTTTTATCTATATTTTACTCTCCCGCTTCAGTCTCAGCCTCAATCTCATTGTACTTGGCTATAACTGAATCAGTTATCTCTTTTCTCAAATCAGGCTTAATCGGGTGAGCTATATCCTTATACTCTCCATCTGGCATCTTTCTCGAAGGCATTGCCACAAACATTCCTTTCTGTCCGTCAATTACCTTTAATCCGTGGATAACAAAGGCATCGTCAAAGGTAATGTCTGCATAGGCTTTCAACTTAAGCTCTCCCTCTGTTCCGGTAACTAATCTCAATCTTACGTCTGTAATAATCATTTTGCACCCCTTTAGTATGTTATTTGTGTCTATAAAAAGCTGCAGAGGTAGACCTCGCAGTCTTTTAAGCTATTCTTTAAAAAATTATAACTCTCCTCTGCTCCTTCATTAGAAACCAGTGTAAAGTATGTACTTCCGCTTCCTGACATAAAAAACCTGTATCCTGGAATCTCTTCCAGTCTGGCACGAAACCTTATAATATTGCTGTTCTCCATGAGAAGCCCCTGCTCTAGATGGTTCTCTATACTCTCTTCCAGCAGTTTCAGATCATTCTCCTTCATTCCGTGGATAATCTTCTCTATATCTGCACTTCTTATATCCACTCCCTCTCCCTTGATTCTGTCCAAATTTCTGAAAGCTTCTGGAGTGGAAACTCCGAAGGGAGGCTTTATGAGTACGACTCTACAGTCCAGATTAGTTTTAAATAT
>JBOFCM010000094.1:0-1714 GCA_051646055.1 Fusobacteriaceae bacterium | reverse complement strand
GAACCAAAAACATTGGATATTTCCAGAAGTACAGACACCTATTCATCCACAATTTTAGCCTTAACCAACGAGGGATTGGTTAGAGGAGAGGTTGGAGAGAAGGGAATAGATAATATTGTGGGAGCAGGAGCTAAATCCTGGGAAACAACAGAGAATGGAATGGTTTGGACCTTCCATTTAAGAGACAACGCCAAGTGGGCAGATGGGCAGCCCGTTACAGCTAAAGACTACTACTACGGTATAACAAGAACCCTAAATCCAAATGTAGGTTCAAGTTATGCCTTTTTATTATACCCAATAAAGGGAGCTCAGGCCTATAACGAGAGTAAAGGGGATGTGTCAGGGGTAGGCGTGGAAGTTGTAGATGACTACACTTTAAAGATTACCCTAGAAAATCCAACTCCTTACTTTATAGAGCTGGCTTACTTTAAGGTTATGTATCCTCAAAGACAGGATGTTGTGGAAAAATATGGAGATGCCTATGGATCAGAGGGAAATCAGATTCTTTCCAATGGACCATTTATTCTTAAGGAATGGGTACATAGTAACAAGGTTGTTTTAGAAAAAAATCCTGGATTCTGGGATCAGGAAAACTATAAATTATCACAGATTAACTTTGCCATTGTAAGTGATGAAAACAGTAGAATGAACTTAATTGCCAGTGGACAGGTGGACATTGGAGCTGCGGATAAACCTGAATGGATAAAGCAGTTTATGGATAGTGGAGATTTCTACAACATGAGAAGATACAGTTTAGGAACTAACTACTCTCTATTTAACACTCAAAGTAGATATTTTAAGAATGCCAAAATAAGAAAGGCCTTCTCATTGGCCCTAGATAGAGATGTAATCAATAAGGTTATGTTTAACAATAACTTTGATCCTGCCTATGGTTGGGTAAGTAAGGGAATTCAAATTGGACATAAGGACTACAGAGTTGAAGTTCCTGGACCAATTGAAAAATTAAAGGCTGAAAATCCTGATCCAAAGGCTCTATTAATAGAGGGATTAACTGAATTGGGAGAGGATACAAATCCAGAAAATGTAACAATAACTTACTTAGCTTCTGGAACAAGTGGATGGTCTAGAAAATATAGTGAATTATTACAACAGATGCTTCAAACTAACCTAGGAGTTAAAATAGCTGCGGAATTTGTTGAGTGGCCAGTTTATCAAAAGAGAAATGATGAGTTAGATTATGAAATGGGAGGACAGGCTTGGACTGGGGATTATAACGATCCGAATACCTTCCTAGATATGTGGGTTTCCACAGCTGGAATTGTTAACAATGGATGGAAAAATGATAGATATGATGAATTAATCGGTAAGGCAGGAAAAACAGATAACCAAGAGGAGAGACTTCAATATTTCAAAGAAGCAGAGGAAATATTACTATACGATGAGGCAGTAATAGCTCCAACACTATATAGAGTTACCAATACATATATTAGAAACTACGTGAAGGGATATAATCCTACCACAGTTGCACCTTATACATACAAAGGAGTATATATAGAAGGGAGAAAATAATTATGAAGAGGTACTTGGCAAATAGGATATTTTCAATGGTTATAACTCTGCTCATAGTTATCACAGGGGTATTTTTCATAGTACGTTTGGTACCAGGGGATCCCCTTGCTTCCATGGCTAGAAATCTTCCAGAGCAGATAAAGCAAAATTTCTATCAAAAATATGGTTTGGACAAACCACTTTT
>JBOFCM010000093.1:0-6716 GCA_051646055.1 Fusobacteriaceae bacterium | reverse complement strand
ATATGATGATGCCTATGGGAGTTGGAACCGAAATTTAACATAAATTTTGGGACGAACTCATTTTCTGTTACAAATGAGATCTCCCAAGGAATATAGCTGAGGATATTGAAGCTTGGGATTTTATCTCAAGCTTTTTTTGATTCTAGGGAAATTATAAAATAATTTACTTAGAATATTTATTCTACTAAAAATTCTATAAGGGGGAAACATGATTAAAATTTCAAACTTGAATAAAATTTATGCAAAGGGAGTACATGCGGTGAAGGATATAGACCTAGAGATAAAAAAAGGGGATATCTTTGGAATTATAGGCCTAAGTGGAGCTGGGAAATCCTCTCTTATCAGGATGCTAAACAGACTGGAGGAGCCAACTTCAGGCTCAGTCCACATAGAGGGAACCGATATAACAAAAATTTCCAAGAAAGAATTGTTGGAAATCAGGAAAAATATAGGGATGATTTTTCAGCACTTCAACCTTCTCACTTCCCGAACAGTGGGAGAAAATATAGCCCTCTCTCTGGAGATTGCCAACTGGAAGAAGGGAGAGATTCCTAGAAGAGTGGATGAACTTCTGGAAGTGGTGGAGCTTGGTGACAAGAAAAATTCCTATCCCAGTCAGTTGTCTGGAGGACAGAAACAGAGAGTTGCCATAGCAAGAGCTCTTGCCAATAACCCTAAAATACTTCTTTCAGATGAGGCCACTTCTGCACTGGATCCTAAAACAACCAAGTCCATACTGAAACTTCTGAAGGAGATTCAGGAAAAATTTGGGATTACAGTGGTACTTATTACCCACCAGATGGAGGTTATCCGTGAGGTCTGCAACAGGGTGGCCGTAATGTCTCATGGGGAGGTAGTTGAAACAGGAGGGGTCCATCACATATTTTCTAATCCTCAGAGAGAGATTACAAAGGAGCTCATCTCCTATCTTCCGCCTGAATTGGAAAAGGAGGTGGAGATCACTAGACGGCCTGGTCATCAGATTATAAAGCTCCTATTTCTGGGATCAGTGTCTAAAGATCCCATTCTCTCCAGAGCCATTAGAAAATTTGACCTGGATATAAATATACTGGGAGGAAGCGTGGATATACTTTCTACAATGCAGGTGGGACACCTTACTGTGGAACTGGTGGGAGAGATGAAAAAACAGGATGCAGCAATAGAATGGTTTGGAAGTTCAGATGTAACAGCGGAGGTAATATACAATGGTCTTTAATCTTATATTAAACGGAACCTTAGAAACAATATACATGGTTTTTTTCTCTACAATTTTTGCAATTCTTCTGGGAGCCGGCCCTGGAGTTTTAGCGGTAATAACTGCACCTGGAAATATCTATGAGCAAAACAAAATACACAGGAGCATTAACTTTGTAATAAATATACTGAGATCCTTTCCCTATATTATACTGATGATACTTCTCCTTCCTCTTTCGAGAATAGTGGTGGGAACAAGTATCGGAAGCACTGCAGCAATAGTTCCCCTTGCAGTTTCTGCAGCACCTTTTGTTGCAAGATTGGTGGAGGGAGCCCTATCAGAGGTGGACAAGGGACTTATTGAAGCCAGCTCAAGTATGGGAGCCAGCAACTGGACAATTGTGACAAAAGTCATGATTCCTGAGGCTATGCCCTCCCTTATACACGGACTCACTGTTACAATCATAAGTCTAATAGGATTTTCAGCCATGGCAGGAGCCATTGGAGGAGGAGGTCTGGGAGATATAGCTGTCAGATTTGGATATCAGAGATTTAAAATGGATATAATGATATATGCTGTAGGCGTGATTATAGTTTTGGTTCAAATAGTTCAGACGCTTGGAAATAAAATTTCAAATAAATTAAAAATTAAAAGGGGGCAGTAAAATGAAGAAAATTTTAGGAGTATTAGCAGTATTAGCATCAGTAACAGCATTTGCAGGTGATATCAAAGTTGGAGCCACACCGGTTCCCCATGGAGAGCTTCTGAATCTGGTAAAGGAAGATTTGAAAAAGGACGGAGTCAATCTGAAAATCATTGAATTTACAGACTATGTCACTCCTAATTTGGCGGTAGATTCTGGAGAGATTGATGCCAATTTCTTTCAGCATAGACCCTACATGGATACCTTTGCAAAGGAAAAAGGTTTAAAATTAACTTCTTTAGGAAATGTTCATGTGGAGCCGATAGGGGTCTATTCCCAAAAGGTAAAATCCCTGGATGAACTGAAAAACGGAGCGGTTGTGGCTATTCCCAATGATCCAACCAACAGTGGAAGAGCACTGATTCTCTTCCACAACAGTGGAGTGATTAAGCTGGCAGATCCTGGAAACCTCCTGGCTACAGAATTTGATATCGTGGAAAATCCAAAAAAATTGAAGTTCAAATCTCTAGAGGCAGCACAGATTCCGAGAGTTCTGGAAGATGTGGATCTGGCAGTAATAAATGGAAATTATGCTCTGGAGAGAGGATTTAACCCTGCAAAAGATGCAGTTATAGTGGAGGGAAAAGAATCTCCCTATGCCAATCTGGTAACTGTAAAATCAGGAAGAGAAAACGAAGAGGACCTACAAAAACTTATCCAGGCTCTTCAGTCTGAAAAAGTAAAATCTTACATAGCTGAAAAATATAAAGGTGCTGTTGTTCCGGCATTTTAGATTTTTGAGATATCAGAGTTTTTCTTTTATAATTCCTTTTCTATAACAAAAAAGAAGTTTTTTTAGGTCATCAATCTGATTGGATAGTTCGATACCCACATCAGTTTTGCCTACTGTAATCCTATTTTCTGTCATTAAAATAGTCTCTTTTGTAGAGATAATATCTCGGCAATTTTTGACTGCAGCTTCAGCTCCTTCAAAGGGTTCATGGGAGACTATTTTAATGGAACTGGAATTATAGATCAGAGTATATCCTGCTATTCCAGTATCTTTTCTATAAGCTGATGAAAACCCCCCATCTATAATGATAACTTTCCCTTCAGCTTTGATAGGAGACTCTCCTTTTTTTACTTTTACGGGAACATGACCGTTTATTATAATTCCCTTCTCTTCATCTAAATCAAATTCTCTTAGAATTTTTTTTGCATAATTGGCTTGAGTAAAAAAGTTATAGTACTGATTCTTGTTTTCTTTATGGAATTTTTCTTCTGAAAGAAAATATCTTTCAAAAGTTTTCATGGAATCCTTCCCAAAGAGTGGGGAATCAGGACCACACCAGAGATACCAGAGGATATCTTTGGATTCTATATTTTTACTAAGGTACCCTTCCCTTGCAACCTGATCAAATTTATCCAGAAGAGTTCTTCCCATTAAATCTTCTCCAAAAATATTTAAAGAGGAGAATTCTCCAGTTTCAGTCATAGGAATAGAACCATGATAAAGAAGATTTCCATTGTGTTTTTTATAAATACTTCCGTTGGAGAACATAAGTTCAATATGTTTTTGTAATTTTTCACTGGATAAGAAGCTCTTCTGTAGCCCTTCAATTACAGATTTTTCATCTTCTGTAAGGAGATAAGGAGTGTCCGGATCAACTGTGGGAAAGTTTTTATCTTTTAAGGAGTAAAATTTTCCATCAATCTCAATAATACCTTTTTGAAAATCTATTTTGTGAAGAAAATTTCTATTTTCCATTTTAAATTGAGGATTTCTAGAAATTATGTCGCCCTCTACTTTAAATTGAATTATGGAGATACATTTATGCATTTTTGAAATAAGGGAAATATTTTTTTCGGTGACTGTTCCGCCCATTTTAGGCATGAATTCTGAGCAGGGGTCATCTCTATATTGTTCCAGTGCCAGAGAAGCTAGTGGCAGAAGATTTACTCCATAGCTGTCTTCTAAAGTGTCATTATTTCCATATCTCATGGAGACTCTGACAGCATTAGCAATAGAACCTAAATGCCCTGCTCCAGCACCCATCCATAAGACATCGTGATTTCCCCATTGAATATCCCAGTTATGATAGGAAGATAGTCTATCCATTATTTTATCGGGAGAAGGTCCCCTGTCGTAGATATCTCCAACAATGTGTAAATTGTCGATGGCCAGCCTCTGGATAAGATTCCCTAGAGCAACTATAAATTTTCGGCCCTGTCCAATTTCTACAATAGAGTCGATAATTCCATTCAAATAATTTCCACGGTCATTGCCACTTTTTTCATAGAGCATCTCATTGATAATATATTGAAATTCAGGTGGCAGTGCTTTTCTTACTTTAGAGCTACTATATTTTGAAGAGACAACTCGAAGAACAGAGATTATTCTTTTTATAGTTAGTCTGTACCATTCGTCATTTATGGAGCCATTGGAGGAAAGTTCATCTATTTTTTCTTGAGGATAATAGATAACGGTAGCTAACTGATTTATATCTCTATGACTTAATTTGTCTGAGAAGAGAAGATTTATTTTCTCCTTTATAGCCCCTGAGCAATTTTTTAATACATGATTAAAAGCTTCGTACTCCCCATGGAGGTCACTTAAAAAATGTTCTGTTCCTTTGGGAAGCTTTAAAATTGTTTGCAGATTTATAATCTCTGTACATGTAGAATCTATATTAGGAAAAAATTTTCCTAGAAGTTTTAAATGTTTTATCTCTTGAAGTGTCATAAATCCTCCTAAAATCTGTTAAGTACCTAAGATAAAAATTGTATTTTTATCTTATCATTTCATGTTATGAGAGGTCAATATAAAAATCAGGAAAAAAATTATATGTTTTTAAAGAAATTTCATTCTCAGAGGATAATTCATATTTTTTCCGTAAAACATATATATATATTTTACGGAAAAATAGATTATCGGAAGGTGATATATGTTTACAAAGTTAAATTTGATTTTAACATTTTTTTTGACTCCTTTATTCAAAATGAAAAAAGTGGATCTGGAAATTTTTATGCAGGAAGATAGGAATAGAAGACTTATCTATTCCCACGAGAAACTTTACAGTGTCTATGATAATGCTATAAACTCCTTTTTAATTACTAATACCAGAATTATAGGGGTATTTAAGCTAAAATTGAGAAGTGGGGAGATAAAGATTATCAAAATATTTTCAATTCCTCTTTTTCAGTTGGGAACTATGGATATATATCGTTTTAAGACATTGAAAATAAACATCATATGCCTGACCTCATCTCCCGGGTATAATTTCTACTGGTTCTTCCATCAGGATGTTTCCATGGAGGATCTGTCCAATGAAATATCCCTTGTTGTAGCTGATATACAGATCAGCGGAGGGTCAAAATTGGACAAAATATCATGAAGCTCTCAAATCGATTATAACGCATCCGGAAACTTGGCACGTGTATTTATAAGTCAGAATTCATTATACGGCATTTTACGAGGTTGAACTTTTTTGATAGAAAAACACCCATAAATCCGGGGTTAAAATACCTAACCCTTAGAACAAAAAACTTATAATTAAAATTATGGAAAAATAAAGAAATTTAACCATCCGTTTCAACAACACAAAGCATGTTTTTTCTGTGAAAAGAGGTAAAACCATTGGTAATACAGGTTTTACCTCTTTTTTGCTGAAAGTCCCAGGGGAATCTATTTTTAGAAAAATCTTGAAAAATCCCTTTTTATTTCGTATAATAGTCATTATATGAAATGCGTTTCAGAAGTATGAAAAGTGATAAAAAACATTGAAATTAGAGGTTTTTATGAGCTAAATAAATGATTGGTGAAAAATGTTAAGTGTTTCACAAAAAAATCTCTATAAATACATAAAAAAAAGAGTTTGAAAGATGGAGGGAAATATGGAATATAAGATTACATTAGAAAATTTAGAACTCCAGCATGAGTTACGGGAATATATCCTGGAACTGGAAGAAGAGGGGAAAAGCCCCAAGACCATACTAAATTACAGGCTATGGATACAGTCTTTTTTCAAATTCCTCCTACTCCATCCCGAAACATCAGGTGTAAAGAAGATCCAGCCTGCGGAATATTATCAGATGTTCCCTCTTGAAACTGAAGGGAGACTGGAGAACAGTCATGAAAGGATTAAAACCGAGCCAACAATTTACAAGATTACCCGTCCAAAGCTCACGGCTACAAGATTTCAGAAATTTCTTCATAGCGAAAAGCAGAAGAACAGCACGGTAAACTTAAAAACCATTGCTCTCAACTCTTTTTTCAATTTCTGCAACATCACAGAGCGGGACAAAAGAGGCCGGGATATTCCGTTGAAAATAAAGACCTTGGAGATTAGTCATAAGCACTCTATCGAGGACAGCCATCTTATGGAAATTGGGGATTACTACAAACTCCTGGAAGCAGTAGACCACGAGAGGGATCCAAGAGCCTATGCCCTTTTTCTTTTTCTCTTCAATACTGGAGCCCGGATCTCTGAGGCTCTTTCTGTGGACATTGAAAATATTGAGAAGGTTGGAAATGGTTACAAGGTGGCAATCCGTGGGAAGAGGGGAAAGGTTAGGGATATAGATTTTAACCAGGAAACCTATGAAGCCCTGGAAAAGTTTCTGAAAAGAACTGATAGGGATTTTAAATGCAGAGGAGCTCTTTTCACAACCTACAAAAGATTTCTGGAGGAAGATTCTCAAAATTCTCAGAATAATTCCCTTGGAACTCTTCACAGACTCAGTCCCAAGATGGCAGACTGGATTGTAAAAAAATATGCAGGTAAGACAAAATTACCTCGTACAAAGTTTTTCTCCCACAACTTCCGGCACCTCATAGCCAAAACTCTTTTGGATCAGGGGACATCCCTGGACAAGGTA
>JBOFCM010000092.1:0-1584 GCA_051646055.1 Fusobacteriaceae bacterium | reverse complement strand
TATCCCCTCATAGGCAATATTCATATCTGTTCCGCTCAGTTCATCCAGTATATTTTCCAGTCTCTTTTTATTGTGCTCCATAGGTGTCTCTTTTGGATAAACCTCCAATTTTTCTTTAGGAGGTCTAGACTGTATTATTGTTCGTTTTGAGATTTCTATTGCCAAAACATGCCTCCCAACTGTTGTTATTCACTGCTTTCAGACTCTACTTTTTGTATACTTAAAATTTTTAGAGTTCCTTTTATCTGATTATTTTCTATTTTTGATATTTGAGCCGTCACATCTTTTTCAGCATCTAATCTTTGCCCGCTTTGAGTTACCCCATAAGGCATCGACCTTGCTCTTACTTTCAAAAGCTTATTATAGCTAGAAAGATCAAAATAGTTGGAGTTTCCTGTTGTAAAATCCATACCATATTTGGCATAACCCATCTGCACTAAGGATATCATCAATATAAATATAATTTTTTTCATATTCTTCTCCTTATCTTATCTCTACTGGAATTTTTTCTTTTGGTTTATCATCTGATTGCCATATTCCTGCCACTTCTTTGTCTGTAAATAAAATGCTTTTATTTTTATCTTCGATATTATTTTCATTCCAGTTCGTTTCACTATCTTTAGGCCCTATATAAATATATTTTTCTAGAAGCATAAGCTGTTGATTTTTATCTTTTCCGACAACTTTTATTCTATTTTTAACTATACCTTTATCATCAAATGTGTAAATTGTAAAAGACTTATATGGAACTCCTCCAAAAAAATCTATATAGCTACTCAATTCCGAATCTGTCACATTTTCTGGTATTGTCTCGCCTGTCTCTGTCGGGTCAATAATATTTTCTGGGTCAGATTCTAAAATCATAATAGGGCAAGGAAGAAGCTTTCCTGATTCTTCACCACAATTAAAAAGTGTATATACCTCTTTATTTCTCAATTTTTGAGTATTCAATCCTGAGTCAACATTCAATTTTAATTTACCGATATTATCCGGATCTTCTCCAAGGACTATTATTCCCTTATTTCCAAGTTTAAAATAGACATGGGTTTTATCTTGCATTATTGTGTTATTTGATGTCTTATAGACATCAGCAGATCTTATATTAGTATTTGTTATTCCTGTTGTTATTTTTAATTTATCTGAATCCATAACATTTTTTACTCTCATTCCCTGGTACTTTATAACGGAATAACTTGATAAAATCAGAATAATTACTACTACCATAACAACTTCTATCAAGGTTATCCCTCTTTTTTTACTCTTTCTTACTATTTTCATTTTTCACCTCGACAGTTTTTGAACTGTCCTCAAGATCTTTCAGTGCTCTCGCTGCCATTCGGGCTGTACGTCTCTGGATCTGCTCTTCATTATGTGTCTGTTTAACCTTCCTAGCCTCGGCTCTTCAGAATTGGATTTCTTGCCTCTTTTCAAAATCCTCCCTAGAGATTAGCTTACCATCATAAAGTTTCTTGAGGCATGATTCCATAGTCTGCATTCCCAATTTTCCTCCAGTTTCTATAACAGAAGCTATCTGGTTTGTCTTTCCGCTCAGTATCAGGTTGCTGGCTGCCTTAGTTACTACCA
>JBOFCM010000091.1:0-9866 GCA_051646055.1 Fusobacteriaceae bacterium | reverse complement strand
CCTCTTTTTTGGAGGAGTTCTTCCGGCAATGATCACAAGCATGCTGAGCTTCAGACTTTTTTCAAAATTTATCCATGTCCAGAAAGCTTTTTATATATCTCTGGCTCTGACTCTCCTTCCCTTTGCAGTGGGGATAAGCACAGTATTAAGAATGGATTCCCTTATGAATCTTTTCATTATAGGAGCTCTGTATATTTTTTACTCCTTATATTTTGGAGTTTCTCAACCGAGTAAAATAAAAATATACTCCATCTACCTTCTTCTAGGACTTGGAATCTTGATTAAGGGAGGAGCTGCTTTGGCGGTACCTCTAGTCGCTATAATATTTCTTTTGGGAATGGAGAGGAATTTCGGTTATTTAAAAAAAATAAAAATAATCTCTGGACTGGGAATAGTTATAGCTATTGTTGGAATCTGGCTACTCTCTCTCTACTTCCAGCCTCAGGGAAAAGAGTATATAAACCTTCTTTTGGGACAGGAAACTCTTGGTAGGGCACTTAAATCCAAAACTCATGTGAGACCTTTTTACTATTATGTCTATAAATTCCCTCTTCTAATTCTTCCTTTTACACCCTTTTTTATCTGGGGATTCTGGAGACTTATCAAAAAGATAAAAAATTTCAGAGAGTGGACTCCAGTAGAAAAAATTTCTTTCACATGGTTTGTGGCACCATTTGTGTTTTTTTCATTGATGAGCGGAAAATTGGACATCTATCTTCTCCCTATTTTTGCTCCTGCTATACTAATCTCTCTTCTTCCTATTTTTGAAAATCCAAAATTGGAAAAAGTTCTTAGGGGAATATTGATAACTTTGATTGGATTTTACTTAGTGGCAAATGCTGGACTTCCCTACTATGAAAATAACTATGGAATTAAACCTCTCGTTAAAGCAGTTAAAAATAGTGAAAAGGAAAAGGTTTTCGCCTATCGTTTCGGTGATAGCCTCAACTTAAGAGATGAGATTGAATATAACATTAATCCTATTATAAGCAAAGAAGAACTTAAAAATACAGAGATAGATGATAAAAGTATCGTACTTATAAGAAATAAATACAAAAATGAATTTTTAGAAACTGGAAAATATATAGAGATATATGGAAATAAAAAGTTCTCTCTATTTAGAAAGGAGGAAAAATAGTAATGAAAATAACAATAGCAGGTACAGGTTATGTAGGGCTCTCTAATGCTGTACTTTTGGCACAACATAACGAGGTTGTAGCACTGGATATAGTTCCAGAAAAGATAGAAATGATAAATAATAAAAAATCTCCCATAGTTGATTATGAGATAGAGGAGTATCTGAGGACAAAAAATCTTAATCTCCGTGGTACTACAAATAAGAAAGAGGCATACAGGGGAGCAGATTATGTTATCATAGCAACTCCCACTGATTATGACCCTAAAAAAAACTTTTTTAATACCTCTTCTGTAGAATCCGTTATAAGAGATGTAACCGAATGTAATCCCAAGGCGGTTATGGTGATAAAATCCACTGTACCAGTGGGTTACACTGCAGGGATTAAAAAAAAATTGGGAATAGAAAATATAATTTTCTCTCCTGAATTTTTGAGAGAGGGAAAAGCCTTATACGATAATCTCTATCCGTCAAGAATAATTATCGGGGAAGAGAGTGAGAGAGCCAAAAAATTTGCAGATTTACTATCTGAGGGAGCAGAAAAAAAATGTATTCCAACTCTTTTTATGGGTTCTACAGAGGCTGAAGCTGTCAAGCTTTTCTCCAATACCTATCTTGCCCTAAGGGTTGCTTATTTCAATGAGTTGGATACTTATTCAGAGGTTCAGGGATTGAATACTCAAAATATTATAGAGGGTGTAGGCTTGGATCCTAGGATAGGCTCCCATTATAACAACCCCTCTTTCGGTTTCGGTGGCTACTGTCTACCAAAGGATACAAAGCAGCTTCGTGCCAATTATGCAGATGTTCCAAGTAATATAATTGGTGCCATAGTAGATGCCAATACCACAAGAAAAGATTTTATAGCAGATTCCATACTGAAAAAAAATCCTAAAGTAGTGGGAATCTACAGGCTTACCATGAAAACAGATTCAGATAATTTCAGAGCCTCATCTATCCAGGGGGTTATGAAGAGGATTAAAGCCAAAGGGGTTCAAGTAGTTATCTACGAACCTAACCTGAAAGAGGAGGAGTTTTTCTATTCAAAGGTCATAAAAGACCTGAATGAATTTAAGTCCCTGTCCGACATAATTGTCACCAACAGATTATCCCATGATCTTTCTGACATAGAGGACAAGGTCTACACAAGAGATCTCTACGGAAGAGATTAAAAACCAAACTGAATACAAAAATAGCTGGCACCATGAGCTCCAGCTATTTTTATTTTTATTAAATTTATTTATAACCAGCTTCCAAACTTTTTAATATAGTATTTTTTAACCATCTGAACAAGGACTAAATAAGAGAAAAGTACAGCTGCTAAAATTGGAAAATAACTGTTGGGAAGTTCTACCAGACCAATCATTCCACCCAATTTTGTAGCGGGAAGAGCGAGAGTAAAAACAGCAATTATTCCAGTCATAAAAAGAAGAGGTGAAGCTCCACAGCTTTCTACAAAGGGAATTTTCCTTGTTCTAATAGCATGGACAATAAGAACTTGGGATAAAAGTCCTTCAACAAACCAACCCGTCTGGAAGAGTGAAGCATATTCCACCGCATTAGCTTTAAAAATATACCATAGGATTAGGAAGGTCACTATATCAAAAATCGAGCTCAGAGGTCCTATATAAAGCATAAATCTTCTGATGTCATTGGCACTCCATTTTCTGGGTTTTTCAAGAAATTCTTCATCCATATTATCCCAGGGAATAGCTGTCTGAGAAATGTCATAGAGAAAATTTTGAGCTAGGAGCTGTATTGGGAGCATTGGTAAAAAAGGCAGAAATATACTGGCTGCAAGTACACTGAAGACATTTCCAAAATTGGAGCTGGCAGCCATTTTTATATATTTAATTATATTTCCAAAAATTTTCCGCCCCTCTATAACTCCCTCTGCCAATACTATAAGATTATTTTCTAAAAGTATTATATCTGCAGTTTCCTTAGCTATATCTACAGCTGTATCTACAGAAATCCCCACATCGGCCTCCCTGATTGCAGAGGTATCATTGATTCCATCTCCCATAAATCCAACTGTATGCCCATTTCTTCTGAGAATTCTCACTATCCGGGATTTTTGCTCAGGAGTAAGCCTTGCGAATATGGAGTTACTTTCAAGAACAGGCTCCAATTCCTCATCGGTTTTATTTTCCAGATCATTTCCTAAAATAATGCCCTTGAAATCTATTCCCACATCTGAGCATATTTTTTTTGTAACAAATTCATTATCTCCTGTTAAAACTTTAATTGCTATTCCATATTTTTTTAGGGCTTTAATAGCTAAAAAAGCACTCTCCTTAGGAGGATCTAAAAAACACATAAATCCTAGCAATGTCATTTCACACTCATCTGCAGGTTCAAAATCAGATTTTTCTTTAGCTACAATTTTTTTAGAAAGGGCTATAACCCGCATCCCCTGCTCTCCCATCTCTTTCACAATCTCTCTTGCCTGGGATTTTATCTCTTCCGTAATGGGAATAATTTTTCCATTCAGATGATAGCTCTTTGATACTAAAAGCATCTCTTCTAGAGCTCCCTTAGTTATAATCTCCTTTTCTCCATTGATTTCTTCAATTATTACTGACATTTTTCTTCTGGTGAAATCAAAGGGAATCTCATCTATTTTTCTATAACTATCCCTATATTTTCCCAGACCTTCTTTTTCTCCACGCTCAATGATGGCGTGATCCATAAGATTTTTTAGTCCTGTTTGATAGAGGGAGTTAAAATATCCATAGGTCATCACCTCATCACTTTCATCCCCCATGACATCTATATGAGTCTGAAGTATTATCTTATTCAAGGTAAGAGTTCCCGTCTTATCGGTACAAAATACATCCATAGCTCCAAAATTTTGAATGGAATCCAGTTTTTTTACTATGGTTTTTTTTCTGGATAGAGCTACTGCCCCCTTAGCAAGATTGGTAGTTACAATCATGGGAAGCATCTCAGGAGTCAGCCCCACAGCTATGGAGATACTGAACAGGAGAGCTTCTATCCAGGAACTTTTAGTAAATCCATTTATAACAAAAACTATGGGAACCATTACAAGCATAAATTTTATTAGAAGTTCTGCCACTGAATCTATACCTTTTTCAAAACTTGTCCTCTCTTTTTTAGAAATTAAAGTTTCTGCCATGAAGCCGAAATATGTCTCTCTTCCAGTACCTATAACTATTCCCTTTCCAGTTCCACTGAGGACATTGCTTCCTAGAAGACAGATGTTCTCTTTATTAAAAATATTCTCCTCTGAAATATTTTCTCTTTTCAAATGGGGAAATTTTTCCACTGGCTCAGCTTCCCCTGTAAAGGAGGACTGGCTCAAAAAGAGGTCTTTAGAGGAGATTATTCTTAAATCTCCAGGTATCATATCCCCTGAAGCTAGGTGTACCACATCTCCTGGAACAAGATATTTTATGTCCTGTTCAATGACTACACCCTCTCTTTCCACTGTAACAAAGGTCCTCACCAAATTTTTGAGAGTTTCTTCCGCTTTAGAGGATTTATATTCCTGAATAAATTTTATAGAGATAGAGAGAAAAACCATCGCTATTATTATAATAACAGTTCTCCATGAAGCCTCCTCTCTATGGGCAAAAAATACATCTGTAAAATATGAGATTACAGCCAAAGATATCAGGACGATGTTAAAGGGATTTAAAGAAGCACTTATTATTTTTTCTAAAACAATATTTTGTTTAGTTGAAGTGGTCTCATTGAAGCCAAATTTTTTCAGATTTTTTTGAAAAATTTCCTCGCTTATGCCATGTGGAGCAGAATCAAGTTCCATGTAAATATCTTCAATATTCTTTTGTGAAAATTTTAAGATTTTTTCTTTTAGTGTATCCAGTCTTGTTTTTACCATTTGGTTCTCCTCTATTTTAATTCTATAATTTTATTCTCTTTGAGATATTAACTTCCTTTTTACTTATTTTGGGAAAGGATATCTCTCCGGAGGACAGTAGAAGATAATATAATCACAATACAAAGGAGGAACAATTATGAATATGATGTCAGGTTCACAATTCCCATTTTTAGGATTTATTATCTACCTTATAATACTTTTTGCTATCTGGTATTTGGGAATACTTATTTTAAGATGGGTTTTAGGGACTCAAAAAATGATAGAGGAGTTAAAAAAGCAGAATCAAACTCTTACTGAAATCCTTACAGAGATAAGAAAAAAACCTTAAGTAGGGGGCTATTATGAATTTGATAAAAAAAATTTTTAAGCTTATGGATGGAGAGACAGATGATAGAGACAGGGGGGAGCTCGAATATAGGAGAACTCTTATGGAAAAGGTTAGAAATTGCCTCTCCATCTCTAAAAATGAAAATGGATTTCTTGCATTTTTAGAGGATAAGAGTTTCTTTTTCTACCCTGCGGGCTCTGAAGAGAGATGTTTTATTATGTATGGACAAACAGGAGGTTCCTATATAGCTATGGGGGACCCTGTGGGCGATACATATTATTTTGAAAAATGTATTGAAGAATTTAAAAGTTTTTGTAAAAAAGAGAGAAAAAAATGTATTTTTTATGAGGTAGACCATGAAAATATCGGAGATTATATCAAAAACAGTATGACTGTTTCCAAAATTGGAGAGCGAGGAAAAATTTTACTCAGAGATTTTACCTTAGAAGGAAGTGAAATGAGAAAACTCAGATATCTCTACAAACATCTGGAAAAAGTTGGATATAATTTCAAAATTATAAAAAAAGAAAATTTAGATATCTTTATGGAGGAATTAAAATCGGTTTCTAACGAGTGGCTAAAGAATAAAAATTCATCTGAAAAAAAATTTTCTATAGGGAGATTTTCATCTGAATATATTAAAAATTTCCATGTGGCAGTTATCGAAAGGGATGAAAAAATAGTAGCTTTTGCCAATATTTATGGAACACCTGGAAAAGATTGTCTTACACTGGATCTTATGAGGCATATAAATAATCTAGAAAATGGAGTTATGGAATATTTCTTCATATCCCTTATTCTCCATGCCAAGGAAGAAGGCTATGAAAATTTTAGTCTGGGAATAGTTCCCCTCTCTGGAATTGAAAAAAATCATCTCACTCCCTACAAAAATATAGAAAACTTTATATTTAATCATGAGAAACACTTCTATAATTTTAAAGGGCTCAAATTTTTTAAAGATAAATTCAAACCTCAGTGGGAACCTGTATATATTACCTATTATGGACATCTTATTTTCCCTCTAGTCCTGAAGGATATAATCTCCCTGACCAGCAACGGAATAATAAAAGCAGTGAGAAAAACAACTGACAAAAATCAAAAAAAGTAGTAAATCCTAAACAGGTTCACTACTTTTTTTTTCAAATTATCTTTTAATATCTTTTAATAATAATTTATGGATACTGTTTTCCCAATTTTCCTTACTACCTCTCCAAACTGCTTAACAATATGCATACGCATATTGAGATCAAAAGGAAGTTCGGGATTCTGATGTGCACTGTTTATAGCATTTCCTACATGCATATTCAGATGGGAGCAATGTTCTATAATAAGTTTTGCGATTTTAGATCCCCCATTTTCTTTGTCCAACTCTAAAAAAAACTTCTCATCTACCTCATCCTGAGCATAATTTTTCAGAAGTGTCAGTGCTCTAGTTAGAGTCAGCACACCCTCTGTCACAAGATCTATTCCATCTATTTTGGCTACAGGTGGCAGAGTCGGATCGTTGTAGACCAGAGAAGTCTTTATCTCTCTATCCAAAATTTTAGATAGAATCAGTGCACTGGTCCCACCGCATACAACTCTTTTAGCATCTCCCTGCATGAAATCATAGACAATCTTATGATCATCTTCCCGATTGACAGGAGGACCGGTAAAAAGATTCACCACTTTATGTGGAATTATACGGGTGACAGCCACAGTAGTATCGTCTCCCGGTCTTCCTAAGTAGAGATCTCTGCATGCATCGCTGATGGAATTTGCAAGACGGGAAGCGGAAGAGATTGATTTCGTGGCATTCAAAGCATATTCCGACACATGCTCCCAGGTCCATCCGAAGTTCAGACACTGGCCTACCCCTGCATGTATAACTCCGTCACTTATAAGAATAAAGCAGTCACCTACCTTTACCTTGAAACGGTACTCTTTAATTCTTTGACTGCTGATTATACGTTCATTAAAAGGAGGAGAGAGGAGTCTACCATCCCTGATAAATATGCAGCTGGGATTATCAAACTCCACCAGATATCCCTCTCCGTTTTTAAAAATCTGGAGTATACTGAAGGTGGAATATGCCAGTTCCCGAACTTTGCAGATGGGCAGTGTATTAACGATTGTCTCAACACATTCATCTATAGAAGAGCCGTTAATCAACATAGTTCCCAGTATCTTAGAGGTTAGAGTTGCTAGAATATTAGCCTTTACCCCACTCCCCATACCGTCGGCTAAAATCATTATATTTGAGTCGTGGGTCTTCAATATTTCTACTTTATCTCCACATAACTCCTCGTTAAATTTATTGAGACTTTTATAAAAATTATCAACTGTTATCTCCAAACTAAAACTCCTCCTTAAGAATTTTCCCCATCATAAAAAATCATATCTCTCAATTTCGTTAGAGTCACCTTGGTTTCAGCTGTTGTTTCTCCCAGAAGTCCTGCGATTTCCTGAGCTACAAACATCTGTTTATCAATAACTTTCTGAGCCATCTCTATAGTATCCATCTTCAACTTATAAGCCTGTTTCAGCTTCTCTTCCTCTTGAGATATATCCTGAAAAATTCCAAGTACGCTGTTCTGATCTTCAATGTAGATTATACTCAACATTGCCGTTAAACCCAATTCAGAATAGGTTACTTTTTTGCTTCTAATATTCTGTCTGGTTCTCAAAACATCATGAAAATCTTCAGGGTCTAGGAGTTGAAATAAATATGTTTCTTCCGATTTAGAAAGACTAAAATATTCTTTGGCTGCTCTGGAAAATTCAACAATTTTAAGATCAGAATCCACTATGATAAGAATATTGGGCGTTGTCTCCAAAACAACATTGGCCATAGATTGAGCTTTTTCCTGCATAAAGGACATACACATGGAAATTTCCGCTTTTCCATAATATACAGCTGCTGCTTTCTCACGACAGGTGGAATAACCACAGGCACCGCAATCTAGTTCATACTCTTTTTTTGTTTTCCCTGTTTTTTTAAGTATTTTCAAAATCATCTCTTCAGTGGGAGGAACTGTTCTTTCTTGACGGTCAGTAAACTCTCTCCTAAAATCGTACTCTTTCTCTTCCTGGAGATTCACAATATTTTTAACCGGCTCCCTTTTAACATATTTTTCCAATATGAGTTTAGATTTGAAACGTGAACTCTTAAGCTCTCCAATTCTCGGTCCCTGAATACACCCTCCATTGCAAAGATTTACTTCTATAAAGCTATTTTCAACCTCACCTTTCCGGATACTTTCAAAAAGATCCATACAGTTTCTTACTCCATCCACATAAAAACTGTCATATTTAGATTCATTTTTCTTTCCATTCATTATAGAAGTCAAAATTCCATTTGTGGTGGGGTATAAACGATTTAAGAGTGGATCCGGATTATCCGGTATCGATTCTTCTAAATCTTTTAAATTTATCCCTTCCTCCCCTAGCCACTCTTTCATCTCTTGAAAAGTCAAAACCGCATCTATATAACCTTTAATTTGAGAGACATTCGTGGCCTCTCTTTTTTTTGCTATACATGGTCCGAGGAATACAACTTTTACATCTTCTCTATATTCATCCTTAATGAGCTTCCCATGTGCCAGCATAGGAGATAGAAGAGGAGCCATATGGGAGATTAGATCTGGATAATAGATTTCAATGAGGTCATTTACACCTGGACAGCAGGTTGTCACAATATTTTTCATCTCTCCTTTTTCCAGAAGCTTTCCATACTCTTTTGTGATATATGCAGCACCCTCTGAAGTTTCCCTCACCGATGAAAATCCCATTTTTTTTAGGGCAGCAATGACCTGACCTGGAGTTTCAAAATCAAAAGCTGCCAGATATGAAGGTGCTATGGATACCACTACTGGAGTTTTTTCCTTTAAAAATTTTTTTACCAGTTCAATATCACTTATAAAAGTTTTGGCATTCTGTGGGCATGCTTCCAGACACTCTCCGCAAAGAATACATTTATCATTTAGAATTTGAGCCTGATCTTTCTTAAAAGTTATAGCTTTAACCTCACATACCCTTACACATTTAAAACAATTTTTGCAACGTGCCTCTTTAAACCCTATTACATTCATCCTAATCTCCCTAAAATTTCTTTTTCAAAAAAAATTTCGATCTCTTCAGGTATCAGTGAAAATAATCTATCATCTACTTTAACCGATACTCCCTTTACACAGTTTCCAAGGCAGAATGACCCCGTAAGTTCAATTTGAGTTTCCAGATTATTTTCAGAAATTAAATTCTGTAATTTTTGAACAATAAATCGAGAACCCTTTATATGACATGAACTGCCGATACATATAGTTATATTCACAACTCCTCCTCAATAAAAACAATTTTATTCTGTATTCTGATTTTATCATTGTATCTATCTTTAGGTCAATTTTCTAAAAAATTATATTTTTGTCTTCTTGTGGTAAAAAAATAAGCACTGAATTTCAAATATATTCAGTGCCCAAAATTATTTCCCTATTAATATTTTGATAAAATCTCTTTAACTTCTTTTTTGTCTGCCATACGACCAGAGAAAATAACCTTTCCAT
>JBOFCM010000090.1:0-7747 GCA_051646055.1 Fusobacteriaceae bacterium | reverse complement strand
TAGAATCAGATTACTCTCAATTAGAGTTAAGGGTCACAGCTTTAGTGTCAGGAGATGAAGCTATGACTCAGTTATTCCGTATAGGAGAAGATATACATACCAATACAGGTAGAGCCGTATCAGGTAAACATGATTTATCCTATGAAGAGAGGAAGAAAGCCAAGGCGGTAAGCGGAATTAGTTAGCCGCCTCTAAACCCCCTCAAAACGGTTAGGGCTGAGATGCTGAGACCGTGCCTATTAAATGGATAGTGTGTATCGACTTATTATAAGCAGACTAGTCAATAAACTAAATCAATCTAGCTTATATATACGGGGGGCTATAAGATGAGTACTACAAAAAGGAAAGGAGGAGGTTAATATGAGTAAAAAAGTAGATGATAACACTCAATACCATAGGTTTTCACCCAAAAAAGAAAAAGAATGTATGATGTGTAAAAAAAGCTTTCTAGGTAAGTCTAGTAATCAAAAAACATGTAGTAGTGAATGTTCATTAGAATGGGGCAGACAAAAACAAAAAGCTAAGTATAAAAGAACTTATGTGAAGAAAGGCTATAATCAAAAAGGAGAAAATAACAACAGACTTAAAAAAGGCCAAGGCTCGGGTAGAAAATATAGAGAATATAGTCCCCATAGGAAAGACTATTGTGAGTATTGTAATAAGACAGAATTAAAGACTAAATTAACCTTTGTAGTACATCATAAGGATGGGGACCATTTAAATAACCACCCTGACAATCTAATAACTTTATGTCATAGGTGTCACAAACTAGTACATAATGACAAGATTGTGGTATAGAAGGTATAGTCAGTGCCCTACTAATATGAAGTAGGGATAATCACGTAACTTTGGGTTTGTTTATGGAATGTCTTGGAAAAAGTTTAAAGACTACGCAAGAGATTCGTATGAAGTTAAATTATCAGATAAAGAAGCCGAGCAATACAGAAAGAGATTCTTCGAGGCTTATCCTGATTTACCTAGATGGCATAATAGACAGAGGAAATTAGTTGCTTCTTTAGGTCAGGTAAGAAACCCTATAGGTAGGATAAGAAGATTACCTGATATATATTCTAGGGATAAATCAAAAAAGGCAGAGGCCGAAAGACAGGCTATTAACTCCCCTGTTCAAGGTTTTGGTTCTGACTTATGTATATTAGCAATGGCAGAGGCACATAATTATTTTTCAAAAGATAAAGCTAGGTGTATAGGAACCGTACATGATGCCATACTGTGGGAGGTAAGGGATGACTTCGTAGAAGAGTTTGCCCTTAAGTTAAAAGAGATAATGGAAGCACCTCGAGTACTAAGAGAGGTATTTAAATTCAAGTCACCTGTTCCTATAGTAACAGATGTGGAGATAGGAGACTGGGGTAAAGGTACGGGTTTAGAGGACTGGTTAAAGGAAAAGCATGGTACCTTATATCTATCTTCGGTAGCTAATGCTAAGTTTATACCGGATACTGCAGAGAAGATATACATCGGTCAATCTAATAAATGTGATAATACCTTTGATAAGACCTTTAAGGACTTAGCTCCTACCTGGAACCTAGTTAAATACGCTAAGAACACAGGTAAGTTAGATGACTACTTTAAACAGGAATATAAAGCACAGATTAAGAATAGTAAAAATCTACAGTATATAGAGAAACAATTAAAAACTGGAAAGGATATATGTTTAATTTGTTTCTGTGCAGATTCTAAGGAATGTCACAGAGGAATAATAGGAACTATGTTCGAAAGTAAAAAGCAATACAAAATAGACTGGCAAGAATCACTTTCAAAATAATTTTAAAATATTTTCCAATTACTCATCATGTTTTTAGGTCCTTCTTCCTATA
This sequence comes from Fusobacteriaceae bacterium, assembly GCA_051646055.1. GTDB lineage: Bacteria > Fusobacteriota > Fusobacteriia > Fusobacteriales > Fusobacteriaceae > JAGNZR01. The sequence goes on along the minus strand of JBOFCM010000090.1, from coordinate 5,909 downwards.
ATATAACAAATAACAAATTACAAGGAGGATTTAAAACATGAGTGAAATAACTAAAGTAACACCTAGAGATATAGCAGAGGAACTAGGCAGAGACCCTAAGGAGATAAGAAAATACCTTAGAGCAGGATTTGAAAGACCAGGTAAAAATTGGGAGTGGGAAACAGGCTCTAAAGAACTTAAAGGAGTATTAAAATATTTAAATGAAGCCATAGCTCAATCAGATCAGGATAAAGAGAATAGAAAGAAAGAACTAGAAAAAGCTAAGCAGGAGAGAGAAGCAGCCAAAGCTAAATTAAGAGAAGACTTAAGGGAAGTATCATGTGAAGCAGCTAATTAATAAAATCAAATATAAGTTACTAGGAGGTAAGGTCATGAGATGTGAAAGATGTGGAGCAAACATGAATGAAGGGTTTACTACAGTACTAGTAACTAATGATGAAGCAGAGGAATGTACTCAATATAAATGCCCTGACTGTGATACAGAAACTTGGCGTAGTAATAGTCTAGGCAAGAACTATACAATATAAGGAGGAACTTAATATGATAACTGATAAATGCCCTAACTGTGGAACTACTAATCCCGCAGAGGATTCAGATAAAGATTTTACAGGATGCACATGGTATTATTTCAAATGTGAGGAATGTCAACATGAATGGTCAATAAAGGAGATAAGAGCTTAGGCTCTTATTTTTTTTGTAAATCTTTGAAGTTTTCATTTACAACCACGAATAAAAAGATTAATATATAACTATAATAAAACTACAAAAAAAAACAAGGAGGTCTCAGGAGATGAGAAAACAACAATTAGAAAATTTAAAAATAGGTGATAAGGTTCAGGCTTACAATAAGGAAGAAATAGCAGTAGTAAAATTCATACCAGCAGAAGAAGGTCAAAAATTTATATTAACAGTATATGGAGCAGAAAAATCAGTAGCAGTTAACACTTTAGTTAAGAACTATAAATTAATAGAAGAGGAAGCTACACCAGAGATAGCAACAACAGTAGAACCTATAGAAATAGAACTTACTACAAAAGAAAAAGAATTTTTATATCACATGGTACATAATTACTATTCAGATATATTAGAATCAGGTGGAGAGTTCACATTCGCAGTAATAGAGCAATTAAGTTACTCAGAGAAATCGGCTAGAGGGGTAATCAGTTCATTAATTAAAAAGGGAATGGTGGTAGTAACAGATTATAAAGGAGAAGAACCCGTAATATCATTTACAGATCAAGGGCATATTTACACAGAACAAAACCTAGATAACTTAAAAAGAGTAAAAGAACTAGTATCTCAAACTAAGGATATAGCAGATAATACCGATATAGAACCTACTATACCAACTGCAGTAGAGGTAGTAAAAGGAGAGCCTTTAATGATAACAGTTACTCAAATGGCAGAAGCACTGGGGATGAAAGCTCAGGATGCTAGAAGGATATTAAGAAAAGCTAATATAGAAAAACCAGAACAAGGATGGAAGGTAGAGGTAGGTTCAGCTAAAAGTGCAGAGATATTAGCAGCACTACAAGGAACACTAGAAAAAAGAGAAATGAAAAGAGTAAAGGCTTAGGCCTTTATTTTTTTTTGTAATAAGTCGTTTACTCTAAGATACCAAAGTATTATTATAGTAATATACTAACAGAGAGGAGGAACAGGTATGAAAGATATAGTAACAATAGGTATAGAAGAGATGAGGCAGGAACTAAAAGACCGAGGTGCTCTTATATTATCTAACTCTAGAATCAAAAAGAGAAGATCATGTGACCGAGCACATTACTACAGATACGTTGATAAATTAAATAAGAAACGTAAAGGGGATGCCCTTATAAGAGGAAGTGCTATTCACAATTGTATAGAGTACTATAATACAGGTAGATCATGGAAGAAAGCCTATAAGGAATTTCAAGATGAATGGAATGCTAAATACCTAACAGAAGAAAAAGAGTATTACGGAGATATACCTAAAATGGTGTATGATCTAATGGAGGGATATATCGAGTATTATGAGGATGAGGATTTAGAATACTTAGAATCAGAGAAGGAGTTCCTAATATGTCTTGACCCCGATAACGATATATGGTTATTAGGTTATATAGACTTTATTGCTAAAGACACTAAGGGTAATATATGGATAGGAGAGACTAAAACCCATAAGAGATTCCCTGACAGTGATATGAGGTTATTCAATATGCAGTCCTCGATTTATATATGGGCTTTACAGAAGTTAGGATATAAAAATATAAAAGGTGTTATATGGAACTATATAAAGGCTAAGCAACCTACTACACCTAGGGTATTAACCTCAGGTAAGATAAGTACAGCTAGATTAGACTCAATACCTTCTGTAGTAACTAAGTTCTTAAAAGAGCAAGGTGAGGACTTAAGTAAATATCAGGAGTTTATCAATGGACTTAATTGGGAGGACTACTACAGACGTTATGAGGTTAGGGCTTCTCAGGACGTAGTAGACTCAGTAATGGAAGATGTATTAGAAACTGCATTAGATATTCAAAATCAGCCACATAAGAAAGCTAGAAATCTTAATTCTCAGAATTGTGGCTGGTGTGATTATAAATCAATATGTCAGGCTGAATTAGCAGGAGCTGATGTAAGCTTTATATTAAAATCTCAATATGAAACAAGAAAGGAAGAAAATAACAATGGCGATAAAAAAGAAGAAAGAAGTAAAAAAAGCATCAGGACTAAGATCAAAAATGGTAGACCTAACAGAAATAGAAACTCCTAAGGTGTTCACTATATGGGGTCATCCAGGGACAGGGAAAACTACTTTAATATCTACCTTCCCTAAACCTATATTATTATTGGATATAGCAGAGAATGGTTCAGAGTCAGCTAAATCTGCAGATCTAAAATCGGGTGATATAACAGTGATACCTATATCTGAATTTGAGGAGATGGAAGAGGCTCTAGAGATAGCAATAGAGGATGGTTATAAGACAGTAGTTATAGATAATATGACCGGCAATCAAGCCCAATGTCATGAGAAGGTAAAATCAGATGAGAATAAATCTAAGATGACTCAACCTATGTTTGGTATAGCTTCTCAACTACAGAAGAAACTTATAATGGGTTATAAATCATTAACCGATGAAGGAATTATACCGGTGTTTATATGTCACAGTAGAACGGATGAGGTAGATACTGAAATGGATGAGGCTATAGCCTCTATAGGACCTCAAATGACTCCTGCTATATCTCAATTCTTATGTGGTACATCACAGATAGTAGGCCAGACTTATATTAAAGAAGTTACAGAGATTATAAAAGGTAAAAGACATACCCATATGGAGTATTGCTTAAGGGTAGGACCTAATCCTCATTTTGTGACTAAAATACAAAAACCTAAAGATGCAGAATGTCCCGAGTATATACCTAATCCTACTTATGATAAGATAATGGCAATAGTAAAAGGTAAAGCAGTAACCAAGGAAGTAAAAGGAACTAAAAAGAAAAAGAAAAAATAATTAAAATAGGTCGTTTACTCAACCTAATCTAACTATTAAAATTAAATTAAGGTAAAACAAACCAAATAAAAAACTTAAAATTCTAGGAGGAAATAACAATGGCAAAGGCTAAAAAAGGAACTAAGAAAAAAAGTGGAGTATCATTAAACTTATCAGATGTAAAAACAGGGGGTAAGGTATTACCGGAAGGAAGATACCAAGTAAAAGTATCAGAAATAGAAGTAAAGGAATCACAAGCAGGAAGTGAATTTATAGCTTTCACATTCGAAGTAGTAGAGGGTTCAAACAAAAAGGCTAAGGTATTCCATAACTGCTCATTACAACCTCAGGCTTTATTTAACTTAAAATCAGTATTAGAGGCTTTACAGTATGAAATACCTGAAGGAGATTTTGATTTAGATATAGATGAATTATTAGATCTAGAATGTGTGGTAGAGATAGAACATGAATCTTATGAAGGAAAGAAAAAAGCTAGAGTTATAGACTTCGATACTGTAGGTGATTCAGATGAAGACGAAGATGATGAAGACGAAGATGAAGAAGATGAGGAAGATGAGGAAGAAGATGAAGAGGACTTATCAGAATTATCTTTAAAGGAATTAAAAGCTAAAGCTAAAGAGTTAGGTATAAAAGTTCCTAAAGGAGCAGATAAGGATGACATCATAGAACTAATAGAGGAATCTGAAGATGATGAAGAAGAGGACGAGGATGACGAAGAAGAAATAGATTATGAGGAATTATCATTAAAGGAACTTAAGGCCTTAGCAAAAGAAAGAGGTATAAAAGTTAAAAAAGGTATGGATGAGGAAGATATCATAGAATTATTAGAGGAAGACGATGAAGAGTAATATTCACATAATTAAATAGAGTACAGGCTATACCTATTAGGTATGGCCTTTATTATACCTAAAAATAGAGAGGAGCTTTTTATATTATGAGTTGGAATTTAGTAAGAGAGTTAAGATGTGAACAGGCGCATTTATTCAACATGGGACAGCGTAATTTAAGTTGGCAAAAAGAAAGAGAGGCCGATATAATAGAGTCTGGTTTATTAAAGGAAGAGATAAGACTTCTATCGGGATTATACTTAGAATATATGTTAGATGATAATAAGACCCAATTAAAATACACAGGAACTATAATAAGAAAGAAACAGATAAGATTAGAGAAGGTAATAAAAGGAGGATATTAGATTATGGATAAACATACAGGATTTTATAATTGGAAAGAGATGTTCGGTGTCACAGATAAACACAATCATCAGATGGAGATAACTGTAACTCATTTTGGCGGTAATAGTAGGGATGTAGCAGACAGGGCTAGGGCTACTATAGGACTAGAGCCTGGAACTAAAGAAGTAACTAATAGTTATATGAGGAAATTATATATGTGTGAACATTCACCTATAAGAATACAGCAATACTTAATAAAGGTTACTAATATACCTTACTCAATAGCTATGCATTTTGTGAGACATAAATTCGGAGTAGAGCCTTTCATATCTACTAGCAGAGATGACAGAATAAACACTGATGAACAACCCACTAGGGACAGGGATTTACTCCCAGTGAATATGGAGTTAATGGTAAACCCTCAGTCTATAATTAATATCTCTAGGAAGAGACTTTGTCATTGTGCACATATCAACACAGTTAAGGTATGGAATGAGATTGTAAAAGTATTATCACAGATCAATGAGCCTTTAGGTATGTCAGCTGTTCCTGATTGTATATATAGAGGACACTGCTATGAACACAAAACTTGTGGTTACCATAACTCAGAACATTTTAAAAATCAACTTAGTTCATATAGAGAAGGTATAAATAATAGGAAATGTTTAAATGTTAGCAGAGGTGATATTATAAAAGTCCAGTATAAGGGACCTAGAATAGACCCTAATCATTATATAACTATTGGTACTGTGCATGAGGTTAATAAGGATTACCTAATATTAAAAGTTAATGGTGAAATAGTATTAATATCAGGAACTGTGATTATGTCTCATATGATAATAGGGAGGGATGATAAGTTATGCTAGAAAAAGATATAGTAAAAAAGATAAAAGCTCTGTTAGATAAGAAATACCCTGGTTTCTATTTTAAGTCACACGGGTCGGGTTATCAGAGATCAGGTATTCCCGATATTGTGGGTTGTCATAGAGGTAGAATGGTCGCTATAGAGGTTAAGACACCTAAGACTAGGAATAACGTATCTCCTCTACAGGAGAAGGCATTAAGGGATATAAGAGAAGCTGGTGGATTAGCTTTCGTAGCCTGGAGTCCTGAAATGGTAGATGCGGTAATGGAGACGGCTTTTAAACAATGCAAGAAATAGAATTAAAGTACTGTAGTAAATGTCATGGCTGGTATGATATAAAACAATTTCCATTGGGTAAAAATAAGAAACCCATTTATATGT
>JBOFCM010000089.1:0-2357 GCA_051646055.1 Fusobacteriaceae bacterium | reverse complement strand
TTGACTATTCTGCTCCGCATCCATCTCACAGCAAAGACATCAAAAAAAGCTTTTTTTGCTCTTCCGAAGACCTTGTATTTTGAAACTCCGAATTCCCTGTCATAATGACGAACTGGAACCTCCATTACCTTATATCCTGCATATTTAGCCAAAGTAGGAAGGAATCTATGCATTCCATTGAAGAATCGATACTGTTTCACGACCTCGTTTTTAAAAAGTTTAATGGGACATCCTGTATCCTCTATGTTGTCTCCTGTTATCCAATTACGGAATCCGTTTCCTATCTTGGAAGCCAAATTTCTACTGAACCCATCCTCTCTAGAGGCTCTCTTTCCATTTACCATATCATATTCTGGAATATATTTTAGAAGTTCATAGATATCTTCGGGATCAGTCTGCATATCTCCGTCCATCATAAGCACAAGGTCCCCTTTTGCTCTCTTAAATCCTGCGGCAATTCCAGCACTTTGACCGCAATTTTTTACGAAATGATAAGGAGTCACATGAGGGTTCTCTTTTTTTAGCTTTTCAAGAAGCTCATAAGTGCCATCTGTACTTCCATCGTTCACATATATAATCTCATAATCGGTGAATCCCTTAGAAAAAGCCTCCTCTATTTTATTGATCATTGGAACAATATTTTCCAATTCGTTATAAACCGGTATAACTACAGATAATTCCATTTTACCTCCACTTTATTCGTTTTTTATTCTCTAGAATCAGATAGTAACACACTTATATGAAAATTAGATGAATAAAACCATATTTATTTTTTCTATAATTTTTTATGGGTGGATGCTATAATGGAATCATTGAAATACTATAATTCCATGGGGTGTATGAAAAAATGAAAAAAATTCTGATAATAGAAGATGATAAGAAAATAAGAAGATATCTAGAATTGGAGCTGGTGCATTGGGGATATAGGGTGGATTTTGCCAGGGATGGAGAGGAGGGATTAGAAAAATCTAGAGATTCTTCCTTTGATCTTATACTTTTAGATCTCATGCTTCCCAAAATATCTGGAGAAGACTTGTGTGAAAAAATAAGGAAGATTACCTCTATCCCTATAATTATACTCAGTGCCAAAGGAGAAACAACGAATAAGATTCAGCTTCTGGATATGGGAGCCAATGATTATTTGACGAAACCCTTTGAAATAGAGGAACTTTTGGCAAGAATGAGAGTGGCTCTCAGAGGAGTGAAAAAAGATGGCAACTCAAATGCCGTTTGTTTGGAATATGGAGAATTTAGAGTAGATTCTGAAAAGAAAATTATATTTTTTGGCGGTGAACCTTTAATTCTGACTAAAACAGAGTATTCTTTACTATATTATCTTATGCTCAACAGAGAGATTGTGTTGGGGAGAGAGCAGATTCTTTTCAATGTATGGGGCATGGATTATATGGGAGATGAAAAAATTGTGGATGCATATATTAAAAATTTAAGAAAAAAAATAGATCCGGAATATATAAAAACTGTGAGAGGATTTGGATATACGTTAAAAGAAAGGAGACCTGAATGAAAAAACTCTCTATAGAACTTCTAAAAACATATTTTTATATACTCCTATTTTTTGTTTTTACCCATACAGTATCCCTTTATTTTGTGAAACTCCAGATGAATAAGCATATAGAAAATGAAGTTAACATGGTGAAAAGGTTTTTGGATATTGAGCTGATTCAGGCAGGTGATGATGGAAAAGAGGCTTTTATCCGGGAAGTAGAGGAAGCACTGAGGGAAAGACCTGGAGGAGAAGAACTTTTTCTCGAAATTGTCTATGAAGGAAAAATCTATCAGAATGAAAATTTTCCAGAATTAAAAAAAATAAGCTATTCTCATGAACTTAAAATACTGAAAAATATAGGTTTTTATCTTATTCATGAAAATATTGTTACAAGAAATAATGGTTCTGTACAGTATACCGTTCTTAAAAATCTGAAAGATGATGAAAGTTTTTTTGTTAAACTTTATTTTTATACTCTGTCTGGAATTCTCCTGGCTATAGTTTTTACTCTTTTTACTGCTAGAAGATTCATGAAAAAATTAACTCCTCAGCTCCAGCAGTTGGAAAGTATAAATGAAAAAATAGATTTTGATACCTTTAAAATGGATATTCAGGCAAAGGATTTTTATGAAGAATTTTCTAATTTTCTGAATTCATATGAAAATATGCTGGACAGGCTTAAACAGGGAGCGGAAAAACAGAAAGATTTCATAAGTAGTGCCTCCCATGAGATAAAAACTCCCCTTTCAATAATAAAAGGCTACAGTGATATTCTGAAAAAAAGAGGACAGAAAAATCAGGAAATTTTTTTTGAGGCTATAGGTGCTATCCAGGAAGAGAGTAGAAATCT
>JBOFCM010000088.1:0-1209 GCA_051646055.1 Fusobacteriaceae bacterium | reverse complement strand
TCACACTCCCCATCTTTCCTTTTCTCTTGATGGTAACAACTTCTTTTTCCTCAAGAACCAACAGTGCCTTCTGGACAGTTCCCAGGGATAGTCCGAATCTTTTGGAATAGTTTGCCATAGTATCCAGATTGTCTCCAATCTCTCTTCCGAGAAGATCTTTGGCAATATTCATAATACCTTGTTCAATTTTTTTGTATCCCTTTTCCATTAATTATCTCCAATCTCTAATTTTCATTTTTTTGAAAATAAGAATATAATCTATTATTACATCATTAAGTTCTTTTTGTCAACATTTTATTCTGTTAAATTATAAAATATTTTTTTTGAAATTAAAATGATTTCACTCGCCTTATCACTCTATTTTTTTAATTTTATAAAATCACCATATTTTTTACAAACATAATAGATATTTTTTAATCGTTATCTCCTTGAAAAAAAAGCATTTTATGCTATACTAATCCTTAATATAATAAAAATACTTTTTTCTCCGATTATTGTATAAACTTTAATTGAATTTTTCTATAACGAGGGATTCAATTAGGTTTTTAGAGATGAAAAAAAGTAAAATTATAGGTAATAGAGGAGGCGTCATGGATCAGATTGAACTTATGAAAAAAATTATTGTGGAAACATTAGATAAACACAAGGATGAATTTCAAGAGATAAACAGCTATATTTTCAAAAATCCAGAATTGGGAAATGAGGAGTATATCTCTTCAGAATACCTAGCTGAATACCTTAGAAAAAAAGGATTTGCAGTTACAAAACCCTTCTGTGGAATGGAAACAGCATTTAAAGCTGAGTATATAACTGATCCTTCGGCTCCCAGGGTGGCTTTTCTGGCTGAATATGATGCCCTTCCAGGATACGGAGAAAATGGGGAAGCTGCCCATGCCTGCGGTCATAATTGGATTGCTGCAACAGCTCTAGGAGCAGGAGTTGTTCTTGCCAAAACAGCAGACCTCCATGGGGGAAATGTTGTAATTATAGGAACTCCAGCAGAAGAAACAACAGGTGGAAAATGTCCCATGGTAAAAGAAGGTGCTTTTCAGGATATTGATTTTATTTTTCAGTCCCATATAGGAGATAAAAATAATATAAACTGCACAACTCTTGCTATGGATTCTCTGGAATTTAATTTTACAGGAAAAGCAGCTCATGCTGCTTGTTTTCCAGAAAAGGGAATAAATGCTTTGGATGGGGTAAATC
>JBOFCM010000087.1:0-1037 GCA_051646055.1 Fusobacteriaceae bacterium | reverse complement strand
GAATTTTAAAGCCTGGAATTTCATACCAAGAAAGTTCCATAGGGAGAGTACTGACCGTTGAAAAAGCCCGTGGAAGATCTCTGGGAAAAAAACTGATAGAGGAAGCTATAAACCACATTACTGGAGTCTGGAAAGAGAGGAAAATCAGAATAAGTGCTCAGGCTTATCTCTTGAAATTTTATAGCGAGTTAGGATTCCAGCAGGTTTCGGAAGTCTATATGGAAGATGATATTCCTCATATAGAGATGGTGTATGAAAAGGAAGGTGAAAGATGATAATACAAATTTTTGGAAGAAAAAACTGCAACGAAACCAAGAAAGCTCAGAGATTTTTTAAGGAGCGAAACATAAAAGTTCAGTTTATAGATTTAGTGGAGAAAGCCCCATCCAAAAGAGAGTTGGAAAATTTTGAGAAATATTATACTCTAGAAGAACTCCTAGATAAGGATGGAAAGGAGTATGAGAAGAGAAATCTTAAATATATGGTTTATGACACTGAGGAGCTTCTCCTAGAAAATCCGGTACTTTTCAGAACTCCCATAATAAGATGGGATGGAGGAGTCTGTCTGGGATATAATGCAGAAAAGTATAAAGGGATGAAATAAAAAAATTATTCAGATACAAAAATAATTATTAATTAGTTGAATCTGTAATTTGGATTTAAAGAAGGGTCTCAGATGGAGGGTGAGCGTTTGTACCTATGTTTTTTTAAAATCGATTTTACAGAGGCAAAAAAATCAAGTGTTTATGGGGGTTCTAGGAGAACCCTCTTTTTTTGTATATAAAAAAATTGAAGAGGTCAATAAAACCGGGGGTTTATAGAATTGATATTTTTACTTTTTTTCCTGGAATTCAAAGATTTTCTCAAAGAACAGAAAAGTCCTATAATTGAAAAATAGTAATTATAAAAAAAGAAAATTAAAAGATGCCAAAAATAACTTTGGCATCTTCCCATAAATACTTATTTCTGAATTTTAATCATCCATCTGGAAATTTTTCTGAAAAACTCCATATTTAAAGAGGTGCTCTCTAAAATGG
>JBOFCM010000086.1:0-43598 GCA_051646055.1 Fusobacteriaceae bacterium | reverse complement strand
ATTCTACGGTGGCTTAAATATAATTTGTTACAACATTAGAATTTGGTTGCCCATCCAACGATAACTTCTGGAGCCCATTCCCAATTATTAGCTAGAGATTTTCTTGTTTCTCCATTTTTAAACTCTCCAACAGCACTTGGATATACGGTAGTTGATGGAGTCATTTTATGCTCATAAGTCAGAACGTTTCTGGCTTTTAAGCTATATGCAGAATCTTCTGCATCTTTACTCCCGAAAATCTTCTCTGATACAGCTTGTTAATCCAATTTTTCTATCTCCAAGATTTCCATGCTTATAGTAAAGTCTTGTTCTGAAGTTGGAAGAATCTCTACTTTGACCAGTTTCAGCTCTATTTTATAAACATTTTTTTGTGAAATTTTATTTTAGAATTTTTTTAATATATTTTCCTGTATAACTTTTTTTAGACTTAGCAACTTCCTCCGGGGTTCCCTGGGCAACCACTTTACCTCCCTGATCTCCTCCTTCAGGCCCTATGTCTATTATATAATCTGCTGATTTTATTACATCTAGATTATGCTCTATTATAACCACGCTGTTCCCTCTATCCACCAATCTGTTGAGAACTTCCAAAAGTTTTCTTATATCTTCAAAATGCAATCCTGTTGTAGGTTCATCCAATATATAAACACTTTTCCCTCTGGACATCTTAGAAAGCTCAGCTGATAACTTTATACGCTGTGCCTCTCCACCAGAAAGGGTAGTGGCTGGTTGACCAAGCTTTATATAATCCAGTCCCACATCCATAAGAACTTTTAGTTTTCTCTCAAGAGATGGAATAGCACTGAAAAACTGGTAGGCCTCTCCAACACTCATGTTTAGAACATCAGAAATATTTCTTCCTTTATAGTGGACATCCAATGTCTCCCTATTGTATCTTTTACCTCGACACACTTCACATTCCACATAGACATCAGGCAAGAAATTCATCTCTATCTTGATAATCCCAGCTCCCTGACAAGCTTCACATCTTCCACCTTTCACGTTGAAAGAAAACCTTCCCTTGTCATAGCCTCTTATTTTTGCATCTTTTGTTTCTGCAAATATAGCCCTTATATCGTCAAATATCTTGGTATAGGTAGCAGGGTTGGATCTAGGTGTTCTACCTATAGGAGATTGATCTATATCTATAACTTTATCCAGATCCTCTATTCCTTCCAAGGTTGAATATTTTAAAGGATAAAGTTTCCCACCATTTAATTTATTGAAAAGAGCCGGAAATAGAGTTTGGTTTATAAGGGTCGATTTTCCGCTTCCGCTCACTCCTGTCACTACTGTCATAACACCTTTAGGGATAGAGACCTCCACATTTTTAAGATTATTTCCCTTGGCCCCTTTTATTACTATATCTCCAGTTTTCTCTCTTCGTTCTTTTGGAATAGAAATTTTTAGCTCTCCCTTGAGGAATTTTCCTGTTACAGAATTTGGACTTTTCAGCATTTCAGCAGGAGTTCCTGCAAATACTACCTCTCCTCCCCCGACTCCCGCTCCCGGTCCTATATCCAAAATATAGTCAGCCTGAAGCATGGTATCTTCATCATGCTCAACTACTATAAGGGTATTTCCCAGTGCCTTTAATCTATTCAGAGTCTGAAGAAGTTTATCGTTATCCCTCTGATGGAGGCCTATACTTGGTTCATCTAGAACATAGAGAACCCCTGTAAGTCCGGACCCTATCTGGGTAGCCAGTCTTATCCTCTGAGATTCTCCTCCCGAAAGAGTTTTAGTTTCTCTAGATAGTGTGAGATAATCCAATCCCACATTTATCATAAAATTCAGACGTTCACGTATCTCTTTCAATATTTCTGCCGCTATTTTAGCCTGATTAGGAGTGAGCTCCAACTTCAGAAAAAATTCTAGAGATTTTTTTATACTGAGGTCACATATCTCCATTATATTTTTTCCGCCCACTGTAACTGCAAGAACTTCCGGTTTCAGTCTCTTTCCTTTACACACTTTACAGAGAGTTTCCACCATATACTTAGATTCTATCTCATCTCTCATAGCTTCAGAAAAACTTTCACGGTAACGTCTCTCCAGATTGTTTACAACTCCCTCAAACTCTTTAAGTCCATGGAAACTGTAATCTGGCCCATCATAATCCACTTTGAATTTTTTAGCTCCTGTACCTTTAAAAATATACTCCTTCTCTTGAAGGGTAAGTTCTTTAAAAGGTTTTTCCAAACTTATCTGAAAAGCTTTACACATAGCAGTAAATATTGTCCATGAATATCCCTTGAGAGCCGAGGCTCCTGGAACATATATAGCACCCTCTTTTATTGACAAATTTTCATCCAGTATGAGTCTGCTCTCATCTACCTCCATTTTTTTTCCTATTCCTTTGCATTCTGGACAGGCTCCATAGGGAGCATTGAATGAGAACAGTCTAGGATTTAGCTCTGGAATACTAACATCTTCATGGTTAGGACAGCTAAGATTTTCACTATATGGAAAATCCTCTCCATTTATATTGACTATCACTTTCCCCCCCGAAAGCTCAACCGACTGCTCTATACCCTGGGTGAGACGGCTGATAAAGTCCTCATCTTCCCGCTTCACAGCTATTCTATCTGTAACTACCTCTATCATATGTTTTTTATTTTTATCCAGGTTTATCTCATCTTCCAGATATAGAATCTCACCGTTTATTCTGGCTCTTACAAATCCTTTGTTCAGAAGATTTATAAAGAGGTTTTTATGAGTTCCTTTCTTATCCCTTATCACAGGTGAGAGAAGAATCACCCTGTCTCCTGTTTTGAGTTTGGATTCTACTATATTTACTATCTCCTCTACCGATTGTCTCTCAACTTTTGTACTGCAGATGGGACAATGAGCCGTTCCCACATGGGCAAAAAGGAGCCTCATATAGTCATAGACCTCTGTTATTGTTCCCACTGTGGAACGGGGATTTTTATTCGTAGTCTTCTGCTCTATGGAGATGGCGGGAGAAAGACCTTCTATGCTATCCACTTCTGGTTTATTCATCTGCCCTATAAACTGTCTGGCATAAGCTGACAAACTTTCCACATAACGCCTCTGCCCCTCTGAATAGATTGTATCAAAGGCCAGGGAAGATTTTCCGCTTCCACTCACCCCTGTTATAACTACAAACTGGTTTTTAGGTATCTCTACATCAATGTTTTTTAAGTTATGCTGTCTGGCACCTTTTATAACTATTTTTTCTAACATCGCTCTCCCTCCAATCTTACCAAATCTCTTCTGGAACTGCTGAAACACCCCAGCTACTAGAATAAAAATATGTATTTATAGGTCTATTGTTATATGTCAGTATTCTTCCTGCTGTTTCCCTAATGGCTCTGTTGGCAATTTCACTCTCATTGCTATTGTTATATACCTGACTGGAAACGCTGTCTACTAGATTTACTCCGTATTTAGAATATTTATTTCCAAGAACTGCAGATACAGCATATGTTCTAGAGCTTACTGCCTGAGCTTTTAGAGCTTCCAGTCCGAAACTTTGTGGCATCTCACTAGGAAGAACACCTTTCAGATAATCTTCTAGATTCACACGATTTATCAGAAGCATTCTTCCTGTCCCATAAGGTCTTATGATAAAATCTCCGTAATATTCAGGATAACCCTTTTTTAGATGTTTTTTCAGGTTGCTTCTCACTCCTATCTTTCCTTTGGAGGTTATTATTATCTGCTCTTTTGTTTTAGCCAAAACTTTTCCTGAAGATTTTATATCCAATATTCCATTTCTTATGTTGAACTCCACTTGGGTATCTTTTTTTATTTTGTGGTTTTTACCCTCCACTCTTATACTCATATCCACTGGAGATATAAGTTTTATATTCTGCTGTTCAAAAGTCCCTCCCTGTCCTATAAGAACAAGAAGCGAATCTGCATTTTTTATAACTCTAGAAGCTCTTGAAAGTGAGGTTTCCGGATAATATCTCTCTAGAATATCATCATATTCGAACTTTCTTTTTTCAGCCAAATCTCTAGCTCCCCACTGTGGCATTCCTACTCCGTGTCCGAATCCTCCACCATAAATTTTTACAACATTTCCCTTTATTTCAGGAGCGAAAAATCCCGAGGGTAACATGCTCATATTTTTACCTATATTTTTACCATCTTTTCCCTTTAGATAGATATCTCCTTTTTTTCCTTCAAATTTATTAAAAGCTAAAACTTTTCTGATGTTATACTCTTTCGTTATAAGATAAGTTCCTCTACTTCCCTTTACAAGTAACTCTCTTGCCACTCCTGAAAGTCCTCTTTTTAAAACCGTGATTTTTTCAAGCTTCCCCACTGGATTCTTCCCTATATTTCCTGAATCCCACTTCCCGTTCTTTACAAAATATACTGCTGTCCGATTTGATTTCTTAAGATTATAGATATTCTCGTTCAGAATAGTTTCTAGATTTTTCTTAGAAAACTCAACTTCCCAACGCCAGTAAGGAGAGCTGTCTCCTATCCCTTTTATCTTCCTGTCTTTAAATAGTTCTAAATATCTTCCCTCATCACATCCGAGAGTTTTAATTTTTTTTGATCCATCATCCACCCTTGAAAAATATGGGATATTCTCTCTCTCTCTCTCTTGGAATCTTGGAACTTTTTCCTGAATATAGCACTCCTGAGTAAAATTATCTCTCTCCCTCTCTTCTAGACTACTACACCCAACTAGAAAAATTAGAAGCATTACCAATATATTTTTAACCTTCATCTTCTCCCCTTATACTTTAAGGTTTTTCTCTCTTATAATTTTTCTCACTCTCTCCAAATCCTCTTGAGTATCTACTCCTACTATAGCATGAGGTGTTTCTATCACTTTTATTCTATAGCCATTTTCGAGAACTCTCAGTTGCTCCAAAGATTCTGATTTTTCTAAAGGTGTACTTTCCATCTCTGCATAAGCTTTTACAAACTCACTTTTATATCCGTAAATTCCCACATGCTTAAAATAATTTCCCATATTCAACTCTCTAGGATATGGGATTATGCTTCTCGAAAAATATATGGCATAATCTTTTCTATCTGTAACCACTTTAACCACATTGGGATTTTCTATCTCTTCCATTGTGTTTATTCTATGCTTCAGAGTACCCATAACCAGTTCAGATTCTTTTATAAAGGCATCTATAAGAGAATTTATCATATCAGGTTCTATCAGAGGTTCATCTCCCTGGATATTTATTATTACCTCATAACCACCTATTTTTTCACACACCTCTGCTATTCTGCTAGTTCCATTGGTATGAGCTTCACTGGTAAGAACAGCATCTCCTCCAAATTTTATAACTTCGTCATATATTCTCATATCGTCCGTTGCTACAACTACCCTATCCAATTTTGATTTTAGTGCTCTCTTGTACACCCATTCAATCATGGTATGTCCCTCTATATCCTTCAGAGGTTTTGCCTCTAATCTTGTTGAAGCATATCTCGCTGGTATAACTCCTAAAAATTTCATTTTTTTCCTCCTCTCTATGCAAAGAAAAGCTCAAGATTAATAACTTGAGCTTCCTTTTTAATATTATTTTATGCTTCTACCAGTTTCAGATTTGCCAGCTTGCTGTATAGGCTGTCTAACATTTTCAACTGAGATAGTCTGTTGTTTTTTATATTTTCATCCTTATCCATAATCATAACTTCCTCAAAATATCTGTCTACAAGAGGGATACTTGATACTACGTTATTGATATATGCCGTATAGTTTTTGTCCTTCAGATTTTCCTGTATCTTCTCATCAAACTCTTTTATGAAGTTTGAAAGCTCTTTTTCAGCTTCATTTTGGAGAAGCTCCTCATTGAACTCTATATTTTTACACTCTTTAGAGATATTTCCAACTCTCTTCAGAACCTGAATGAATTTTTGGAAGTTCTCATTTTCACTGTATTCTTCTAGAGCCACTATTCTGATTTTTGCATCTGTCAGAGTATTGAATCCGTGATCTAAAACTGCTGCTATTATATCTTTTCTATGCCCCATTTCATTGAAACTATTTATAGCTCTCTGTCTTATAAACTCCACAACATCAGAGAAGATATCCTCTCTTTTTCTCTTAAGAAGATTTTTTTCTTCTAAAATATTCAGAGATATATTTACAAGTTCAGGAACTGCGATTTCAAGATTGCTATTCAGTATAATGCTCACTATTCCTTGGGCTGCTCTTCTCAGAGCAAATGGATCCTTAGAACCAGTAGGTATCAGTCCTACTGCAAAACATCCTACCAAAGTATCTATTCTATCACAAATGGATGTCACTGTTCCCTCTGCTGTAGTAGGCAGAAGATCTCCCGGGAATCTCGGATAGTAATGTTCAGCTATTCCTAATGCCACATCCTTGTCCTCTTTAAACTTAAGTGCATAGTCTGCTCCCATGAATCCTTGAAGCTTTGTGAATTCCTTTTCACCTATCATATTAGAAACAAGATCTGCCTTAGAAAGATCGATACATCTCATTATGTTCTCTCTTCTGTTTTCCATTCCAAGTGCAGGAACAAGTTTTTCAGCTATTGCCTTACTTCTCTCCACTTTTTCATAGATAGTTCCTAAATCTTTCTGATAAACTACAGTTTTAAGTTTTTCAATATTATCTTCAAGAGGGTGCTTCAAATCCTCATTATAGAAGAATCTAGCATCTGAAAGTCTAGCTGAAATAACCTTTTCATTTCCTTTTCTTACCTGCTCAGAGAACTCTATTCCGTTTCTTACTACAACAAATTTAGGCTGTAGTTTCCCTTCCATATCCAGAATAGGGAAATATCTCTGATGAACCTGCATAGAGATAATCAGAACTTCCTGAGGAACCTCTAGGAATTCTGAATTAAAAGTTCCTACAATCGGGAAAGGATACTCTACAAGATTTGTTACCTCATCCAGCAGTTCTTTCTCCACATGTACTCTCTCATTTTCTCCTACACAGTTTTCATCGATAAGCTTAAGTATTAGATTTTTTCTCTCTTCAATATCTATGATAACATTGTTTTCTCTTACTTTTTCGAAGTAATCATCTATATTTTCAGCTGTGAAGTCAGATCCGAAGAATCTATGTCCTCTACTCTCTCTTCCGCTTCTGATTCCCTCTATTTCAAAATCTACAACTTCATCATTAAGAAGGGCAAGGAACCATTTTACAGGTCTAGCAAATTTAAGGCTCTTGTCTGACCATCTCATAGTTCTTGGGAAGTTCAGCTCTAGCACCAAATTTTTAAGCATTTCTGGCAGAAGCTCTTTCGTATCTCTTCCCTTCATAAATTTCCTTACAGCTATATACTCCCCCTTAGGAGTATCAACTATCTCAAATCCATCAGCTTCAACTCCTTGAGATTTAAGGAATCCAAGTCCTGCTCTAGATATCTCTCCTCCTGGAGCGAAGGCTACAGACTTAGCAGGTCCCATATTTAGAAGATTCAGATCTTCCTGCACTCCTACTATTCCCTCCACCTCTAAAATCAATCTTCTTGGAGTTCCATAAGTTCTTATACTGCTGAATTTGATTCTATTTTCTTGAAACTTTTTCTCTAAATTATTCTTTAAATCCTGGAGGGCTCCCTTCAGGAATCTGGCTGGATTTTCTTCCATTCCAATTTCAAAAAGTAATCTCATTTCATCACCCTTTATGTTTACTATGCTAGGAATTGTTCCGAGAGCTGTGCTTCTGCCACCACTACACTATCCTATCAGATACGCTTGGGACTCACGCAAGGCTCTCTCCATAACTCTTAGCTCCTAGTTTATTATTAAATTATAAAAAAACTCGTTCCCCAGCTGATTGATTCCGAAGAAAGCATTGCGGATTAGTCAATCAGCTAGATGGTAAAACCTCATACTTATTTCTTAAGAAGTGGGTATCCCAGCTCTTTTCTATTCTGTACAAAGATCTCTGCACATCTCTTAGCCATGTTTCTAACTCTGAGTATATATGACATTCTCTCTGTTGTAGAGATTGCCCCTCTGGCATCCAGAACGTTGAAAGCATGGGAACATTTAAGTACATAGTCATAACCTGGAAGTACCAATCCATTGTCCAGTGCTCTATTAGCCTCTCTCTCATAGTCATCAAACCATTTGAAATGAGTTTCTAGATCTGCTATTTCAAAGGCATACTTTGAATTTTCATATTCATACTGGAATCTAATTTCTCCATATTTTATTCCTGGTGCCCACTCTAAATCATATACATTCTCTTTATTCTGAATATATAGAGCCAGTCTCTCTAAACCGTAAGTGATCTCTCCTGGAATTATATCCAGTTCAAGTCCTCCAACCTGTTGGAAATACGTAAACTGAGTAACTTCCATTCCATCCAGCCATACTTCCCATCCAAGTCCCCATGCTCCAAGTGTAGGTGACTCCCAGTCATCCTCAACAAATCTTATATCATGTTTTTGAGGGTCTATCCCTATAACTCTTAAACTTTCTAGGTAAAGTTCCTGTATATTCACAGGAGACGGCTTCATTATTACCTGGAATTGATGATGCTGGTAAACCCTGTTAGGGTTTTCCCCGTATCTTCCATCTTTAGGTCTTCTTGAAGGCTCTACATAGGCTACGTTCCAAGGCTCAGGCCCTAGAGACATCAGGAAGGTATTGGGATTGAATGTTCCCGCTCCCGTCTCTATATCGTATGGATTTCCTATAATACAACCTTTGGAACTCCAGTACTGTTGTAATGCAAATATCATCTCTTGAAAGGTCATCTTTCATTCCTCCTAACAAAATAGTCCACTATAAGGAAAAATACTCCTATATTTATCCAAACATCTGCCACATTAAAAACGTAAACCCAGATTCCTCGAAAATCCATCATATCTATGACATATCCTCTAAATATCCTGTCTATCATATTTCCTGTTGCTCCTGCCAAAATAAAAGAATATGCAAGTCTTTCCCATCTGTTTATTTTTTTAAACTCTTTATAAAAATAAAAAGCTATTCCCAGTACAGCCACAACTGTAAGCAGGGATATATATATGGTTTTATCCTGGAATATTCCAAAGGCTATTCCCATATTTTTTACATATGTAAGATGGAAGAAACCATCCATCAGTGAAATGGTTTCTCCATACTGTAATTTTTCTATTGTAAGATATTTTGTATACTGGTCCACAATAACCAGTATAGCAATCAGCAATCCATAGAACATACTCTCTCCTTACTCAGCCATAACTGTTGAACATCTAGGGCATAGAGTCGGGTGCTCTGGATTAGTTCCAAGATCTTCACTATATTTCCAACATCTTTCACATTTTTCTCCAGGAGCATGCTCAACTTTTATCATAAGTTCAGGAAGTTCCTCTCCAGCTGTAAATCCATCATCTTTAGCTCCCAATTCCACTGCAGAAACTATTGTTACAAGCTCTACCAGTTCCATGTTGTCTTTCAGGAATTTTCCTAGCATTGGATCTTCAGTAGCAAGAGTTATCTTCGCATCCAGAGAATTTCCTATTATTCTGTTCTCTCCCTGTCTAGCTTTTTCAAGAAGTTTATTGGCATCTTTTCTTACTTTTACAAGAGTATTCCATTTTTCTTCTAGAGTTTCATCCAACCAGAAATCTTTTTCCTCATACCATTTTGTAAGAAGAACTGATTCAGCATCTCTCATACACTCTGGAAGATTTTCCCAAATTTCTTCAGCCGTGAACGACAGCACTGGTGCTATCATCTTCGTCAAAGTAAGAAGTATCTCACTCATAACTGTCTGAGCTGATCTTCTCTCTTTAGAATCAGTTTTTTCAGCATATAGTCTATCCTTGATTATATCTAGATAGAATGCTGACATATCTATTCCTGCAAAGTAATTGATCTCCTGGAATAGGTTATAGAACTCATACTTAGAGTATGAATCTGTAACTTTTCTCTTAAGTCTCTCAAGTTTATCTAAAGCCCATCTGTCAGCTTCAAGAAGCTCATCATATGCAACTGAATCTTTAGCTGGATCAAAATCATTTGTATTTCCTAAGATATATCTAGCTGTATTTCTTACTCTTCTATATGACTCTGCCATCTGTTTTACTATGTTGTCAGATATTTTCACATCTTCACTGTAATCTACTGAAGCACACCATAGTCTCAGGATATCCGCTCCATAAACCTTGATTATATCTTCAGGTGCTACAACATTTCCAACTGACTTAGACATCTTTTTACCTTCACCGTCATTTACGAATCCGTGAGTAAGTATAGTTTTGTATGGTGCATCATGAGTTGATCCTATTGAAGTAAGAAGAGATGTCTGGAACCAACCTCTGTGCTGATCCGATCCTTCAAGATAAAGGTCTGCAGGTCTCTTAAGTCCTCTTGGTTCAAGTACAGCTCTATGTGATACTCCTGAATCGAACCAAACGTCCATTATGTTTGTCTCTTTTCTTATCTCTACACCTTTCAGATTATACTTTTGAAGAAGCTCTTCTCCTATAAGGTCCTCTGCACTTCTCTTTACCCAAGCATTTGTTCCCTCTACTTTTACTATCTCGATTACTCTGTTCAGTATCTCTCTGTTGAAAATCTCTGCTCCTGTATTTTCATTGTAGAATACAGGAATTGGTACTCCCCAAGTTCTCTGTCTTGAGATACACCAGTCAGGTCTTGACTCTAGCATAGTTCCGATTCTATTTCTTCCCCATGAAGGTATAAACTCAACCTTATCTAGAGCTGCCATAGCTTTTTCTCTTAAATCTGACCCTTCACATCTTACAAACCACTGCTCAGTAGCTCTGAAAATTACCGGAGTCTTTGATCTCCAGTCATGTGGATATGAGTGCTCTATTTTAGCTTCTTTTAAAAGGTGTCCGCTCTCTGTCAGATCCTCACAGATAAATCTGTTAGCTTTAGCATAGAAGAGCCCAGCATATTTACCAGCTTCCTCTGTTAAAATCCCCTTATTATTTACTGGAGAGATTACCGGAAGTCTGTATCTCGTTCCTGCCACATAGTCATCCTGTCCATGTCCTGGTGCTGTATGTACAGCTCCTGTTCCTGCTCCAAGAGTTACGTGGTCTCCAAGTATTATCATTCCGTCTCTATCTAAGAACGGATGCTTATATGTACATCTCTCAAGAAGATCTCCTGTGAACTCTTTCTTAAGTTTATAATCTGTTATTTCCATCTCAGCGAAGGCTTTATCTGCAAGTTCTCTAGCCAAAACAAGATTTCCTTTGTTAGTTTCGTAGAGACCATATTCAAATTCTCCGTTTAGAGCTATACCTGTATTGGCAGGAAGTGTCCATGGAGTTGTTGTCCAGATTACAAGGTAAGCTGAATCTGTTCCAAGTTTTTCTAAAGTATCCTGGTTAGCTTCCATCTTTACATAGATTGAAGTAGATACATGATTTTTATACTCTATTTCCGCTTCAGCCAGAGCTGTTTCTGTAACTGGTGACCAGTAGATTGGCTTTAATCCTTTGAATATATATCCATTCTCATAAAGCTCTCCAAATACTTCCAGCTGTTTAGCCTCATATTCAGGAAGAAGAGTTAGGTATGGCTTTTCCCATTCTCCAAGTATTCCCAGTCTTACAAACTGGTCTCTCTGAATTCCAACCCATTTCTTTCCATACTCAGCACACTTATCTCTGATTTCATCCTGAGTCATAGACTTCATTTTTTCTCCAAGTTCCTCACTCACCTTAAGTTCTATTGGAAGACCGTGAGTATCCCATCCTGGGATGTATGGAACTTTATAACCCATAAGTCTTTTGTGCTTCATAACTATATCTTTCAGAATTTTGTTAAGAGCATGTCCTATATGGATATTTCCGTTGGCATATGGAGGTCCGTCATGAAGAAGAAACTCCTCCCCTCCCATTTCGAGACCTTTCTCATAAATTTTATTCTCGTTCCATTTTTTTATAAAATTAGGTTCTTTTGATGGTAGATTAGCCTTCATCTGGAAAGCTGTTTTCGGTAGATTAAGTGTTTTTCCATAATCTCTTTTCTCTGTCGTCATAGATTGTCATCTCCCTTATATATGTTTAAAGTTATTTTTGCTTCTGTTCCTTCTCCAAACTTTGAATAATATTTTATTATTCCTGAGTGGGCCTTTATTATTTTATAGACTAAAGACAGTCCTAGTCCCGGTGTATCACCGTTCAGACTGGCAAAGGGTTCATATATTCTTCCCAACTGCTGTTCAGTCATTCCTATTCCTGTATCTATAATTCTTATTGTAAGTTTGTCGATATTTTTATCCTTAGATATTATTACATTTATCTTTTTATCCAGCTTATCAGTCTTCACAAGAGAGATATAAGAATTTTTCATTATTTCATAGAAAGCTTTTTTCAATGAGCTTCTATCCCCGTAAACTACGGCATTGGCTGTATTAAATACTGAAAGGATAACTCCGTTAGCAAGAGATTCCTCTCTCTGCTCATTCACTATCTCATTAAAAATACTCTCTATCTCAACTTTTTCAAATCTGTTATTCATCGTATTGCTATATTCTCTGAATATTTTATTTTCTTTTTTCAGCTTCTCTATAGTTGGCAAAACTGTTTCAAACTCCTCGTGAAAATCTCTCTGTCCTCTGCGATAATTCTCGATTATATTTTCTATATTATTGAGAAAAATCTCTCGATTACTGAGAAACCTCTCCAAAAGTCTAGTTATTGTAAAATTACGCTCCCTATCCAGCTTCTCCTCTTCCAGATGTTTATTTCTGATTCTCATAGAAACATTCATAGAGAGAAGATTTATAAGTTCGTACTCTTCTTGGGTTATCGTCTTATCCGAATCAAAATAGTCTACAAGTATACATCCTATATTCCGCTTTTTACTGTATATAGGGATTATAAGAAAATTATTTATTCCCAAACTTTTGAAAAGGTCGTTCCCAAGATTGAATCTATATCCTTTTTGGTTATAGAATGCAACTTTTCTCTCAATCAGAGCCTTTCCTATAAGATTATTTCCCTTATAGGGTATTTTTATATATTTTACTAGACTATCCAAATCTTTAATCTGAAAATCAAATCCTCTTCCTATTCCTTTGGAGAGAGCACCTGCCAAATCTTGATTATATGCTGACATCTCTCCTAGAAGATGATCTGCCTCTCTGCTGTATCTGAAATACATCGCTCTTCCATAGCCCAAACCTCTTTCAGATGTGAATGCCTTGAGGAGGGTTTTTATTAGATCGTTGACCTCCTCCTCAAAATGAAGACCTAGAAGAAGTTTTTCAATAGCTTCTATTCTACTTATATTTTCACGCAATTTTATATTTTTTTCATTTAGTATTCCGTGGTTATTTCTGATTTCAAGAAGCATTTTTCTAAATGAACTATTAAGTTTCTGAATCTCTCCGAACTCTGTATTAGAAGATTTAAGAACGTAGTCATAATCTCCCTTTCCTATAGCCTCTGCCGCTTTGGTTATATCCAGAAGTGGCCTAAACATTCTACTGAAAATCCTAGTAAAAACAGTCATTCCAAGAACAATGAACACAATAACCATAAAAACAACTATCATAGATATAATTTTTTTCTCTCTGTAAAAATCCTCTTTAGAGAGAGCTACTCCTGCTATTCCTATGTGTTTTCCATCCAGACCCTTTAAAGGATATACCGCAAAATAAAAAGGAGAATTTTCTAAAGTTTTTTCATAGTAATAGTATCTTTCACCATTTTTAGAAAGATATTCATAGGCTCCTTTGGGAACAATTATCTCTTTAGAACCATAATAGAAATCTCCTGCATAATAGTTATCTCCTGCCATTAAAAACATTCTATCTTTACCGTTTAGTGCAATGAAATTTTTCACCCTCTGGAGGAGATTATAGTTCATAGGAATAGTTACAGCCATAAAATATTTCTTATAGCTTATATAATAGGGAAATAAAAGTCTGATATATACTCTTCCCTTTATTTCTTGAAGATAATATCTTTCTCCACTTATTTTTCCAGTAGTTATAATTTTTTCGAT
Source organism: Fusobacteriaceae bacterium (assembly GCA_051646055.1). Lineage (GTDB taxonomy): Bacteria > Fusobacteriota > Fusobacteriia > Fusobacteriales > Fusobacteriaceae > JAGNZR01. The sequence goes on along the minus strand of JBOFCM010000086.1, from coordinate 29,690 downwards.
ATTTTCATCATTTTTTAAAGTGAGATTCGCTCTATCAGATATGAGTCCCGCTTCTGAAACTAATTTCCCGTCTTCTGTAAAAAGAGCCGCTGTGGACTCATAGAATTTGTTGCTGTCTTTTCTGACTATTCTCTCCCTATATGCCCTGGTAATCTTATAATATTCCTCAGGACTTTTGGGCTGCTCTGTAGTTAGCAGATCCAAATTTCTGGTCTCTGCAATAAGTTCATCTCTTATCCTCTCTATGTTTTTTTCATAGGAGTTTTTTATGGCTACTATCCTCTCTTTGGCATTTATCTTTATCTCTTTGTATTTTGTCTGCATATTCATATGAGTGAGAAAAAAAGCTATGGTTACTGTGGAGATGGCAATAGCGAGGTTGTTATAAAAAACAACTTTAAATACCAGAGAATCTCTTCTGAATCTCATATTTAACTCCCTTTTCTTGTTAGACCTACTCTCTGCCTTACAGAATCTATATCCTTTATCTTAACTTTGATTATCTGCCCCACTGAAAGAACAGTAGTAGGGTCGCTTACAAATTTATCTGAAATTTCAGAAATATGAAGAAGAGCATCATTTTTCAATCCAATATCTATAAAGGCTCCGAAAGCCACTACATTTCTAACTGTTCCCTCAATCTCCATTCCAGGTTTAAGATCCTCTATTTTAAGAATATCGGACTTAAGAAGGGGTTTGTCAAAATTTTCTCTCGGATCTCTTCTATCTCTTAGAAGAGCATCATAAATATCCTTAACTGTCTCTCTTCCAAATTTATTTTCTCCTATAAATTTATCTAAAGAGAAATCTCTCAATTTTCCTCTGCTCTCCTGTCTGTTCTCTGCATATTCTTTTATACTGCTTCCAGCTCCCAATAAGATTGCCTCAGCTATGTGGTAAGATTCTGGGTGAATTATTGTTGCATCCAGTGCATGAGTTCCTTCTGGGATAACAAGGAATCCTGCCATCTGCTCGTAAGCCTTTGCTCCCAAACCTTTTACCTTTAAAAGTTCTTTTCTATTTTTAAAATCTCCATTCTCTTTTCTATAATCTACTACATTTTTAGCTATATTTTTTTTGATTCCCGAAACATGAGATAACAGAGCCCATGAAGCTGAATTTAAACTAACTCCAACTCTATTTACCACTGTTTCTATTACATTGTCCAAGGACTCTTCCAGTTTTTTCTGATTTACGTCATGCTGATACATCCCTATACCTATGGACTTAGGATCTATTTTTACAAGTTCCGCCATAGGATCCTGTATTCTTCTTCCGATGGAAATAGCTCCTCTTACAGTTACATCCAACTCTGGAAACTCCTCTGCAGCTATTTTTGAAGCTGAATATATAGAAGCTCCCGCTTCGTTCACAATGAGGTATTTCACTTTCTTTTCCACTGTTTTCAAGGTTTCAGCTACAAAAGCTTCTGTTTCTCTCGATGCTGTTCCATTACCTATAGCTATAATATCTATATCGTACTGAGTTATATAATCTATCATTTTTTTTCTAGCTGTTTTCAGCTGATTTTCATGGTGCATAGCCTCTACTAGGAAAAACACGTCATTTTTCTGATAAAAACCATTTTTATCTATGATTGCAACCTTACAACCTGTTCTATATCCTGGATCCAAAGCCATCACAGCCATATTTTTCAGTGGAGACTGCATAAGAAGGTTTTTAAGATTCAGCTTAAAAACTTCGATAGAATCATTTTCTGCTTTTTCTGTAAGAATGTTTCTTACTTCTCTCTCAATAGAAGGAAGTATGAGCCTTTTTAGAGAATCTTCTATAACTTCAATGGCAAGCTCTTTAAGAAGATAGTTTTTCCCAAAAAATTTATCTCTCAAATAAATTACTATCTCTCTCTCTTTTATTTCTGGAAAGTTGACTGAAATACCTAAAATATCCTCTTTTTCCCCACGATTGGTAGCCAAAATTCTATGTGAAGGCATTTTGGATACCGGTTCAGAATATTCGTAATAATCTGCATAGATTTTTTTCTCATCCAATTCTTTGGCTTTTTTACTCTCTTTAGCAGATAAAATTCCATATTTCAGCATCTCTTCCCTGATTTTTTCACGGTATTCTGGTGTTTCTGATATATTTTCTGCCAATATGAGCTTTGCTCCTTCTATGGCCTGAGCTACATCTGCTACTTCCTCTGTGATATATTTTTCAGATTCTTTTTCCAATTCTACAATGCTTTTACATGTCATTGAAAAAGCCGAAAGAGGCTCCAATCCTTTCTCTCTAGCTATATCAGCTTTTGTTTTTCTTTTTTTTCTGTATGGGAAGTAAACATCTTCTACTTCCTGGAGTTTCTCTGAGGAAATTATCTGCAGTTTTAGTTCTTCTGTAAGTTTTCCCTGTTCCTCTATCAGTCTTATTACTTCTTCTTTTCTTTTATCAAGATTTCTGATGTAACTTATCTCTGTCTGAATATTTTCTATAGCAACTTCATCCAATGCACCTGTTATCTCTTTTCTATAACGGGCAATAAAGGGTATTGTGGCTCCTTCATCCAGCAGTTGCACTGTTTTTATTATCTGCTCTGATGAAATGTTAAGCTTCTTACTCACTATTTCAAAAATTTTCTCCATATTTCCCCTTTCATTTTTAAAGATTATATTTTTTCATTCTATTATAACATACGGACAGCTTGATGTCTAAAAAAAATCTCAAAAAATCAAAAAAGAGCCCAGTGTTTTCCAGGCTCTTTTTTAATTTTGAATCTTATTTTTTTCTTTTTTATCCTTGAATTTCTACCCAGTTCTTTATTACATCTCTTGCTTTTTTTATTATCTCTTCATAACTCATATCCTCAGGATGGAACTTCTGGAAAAATTTTAATTCCACCTCTCCAGATTTAGGGAACTTCTCATTGGCAGGAAATAATTCGTAAGCTCCTTTAATTCCAAACGGAACCACAGGAACATTTAATTCTTTAGCTAATATAGCAAAAGATTTTTTAAATTCTAGCATCTTTCCATCTCTTGTCCTAGCTCCCTCAGGGAATATAACTACACTTCCTCCCGATTTTAGAACTGCTGCTGCATCTTTCAGAGAATCTCCTACACTTTTATTTATATCCATTATTATTAGATTTCCATTTTCAGCAAGTGCTCTTCTGAAAGGTGTGTTAAAGTGCTTTACTTTTGCTATATAGTGGGCTTTCGTTAGGAGCATGTTATTTGCCGCATTATTAAACAGGAATGCATCTGCGAAACTCTGATGATTCCCTACATATATCGCTGGTTCAGCAATTATATTCTCTCTTCCTGTTATTTTTTCTCTCAAATATAGGGCGAAGATAGGTTTTAACAATAGTTTTGCTACTTTTCCCACAATATTCCCTTTAAGTTCAACAGGTCTTACAGAGTTGAGCTCAGTATTCCAGTTGACCTCTTCCATATTCCCTTCAGTTGCATTGTCTCTCACATATTCAGCCAATTTGACAACTGTTGGATAGTCCAGAAGCAGTGACTGCTCGGCTTTTATTCCGAAGCTGTGCTGGAGGTAAGCTAGAAGCTCTGTTATATCCAAAGAATCCAAACCTAAATCCAATTCCAGGTGAGCTGTGGAGATAATCTCCTTATTTTTCAGATTAACTAGAAACTCTTTTATAGACAGATACTCTTCAAAAGTAGGCTCGACAATATCTTTCTTTTCAGTAGCCACCCCTTCAATTACATCCCCAAGCATAAATCTTCTTATTTTCCCTATTCTTGTCTTAGGAAGTTCCTCTCTCACTACTCTTACATCCAATATTTTTTTATAGTTAGGAACAGAGTTATTATATTTATCTATTACTCCCCATTTTAAAGTTTCTGTTATATTAGTAACTCCCTCTTCCTGCATTTTTTGGAAATTAGGAAATATTACCGCAGTGAGAAGAGAGTTATATTCTGTTACTGCCACTTCCTGAATCAAATCACTCTTCTCAGAAAGCCACATCTCTATCTCTATGGGATTCAGATTTTTACCATTGGAGAGAACTATCATCTCTTTCTTTCTTCCAGTAACAAAAAGATATTCTCCTCTCATCTCTCCAAGATCTCCCGTATGGAACCATCCCTCAGAATCTATAGCTTCAGCAGTTGCCTCAGGTTTATTATAATAACCTCTCATAAGATTTCTTCCTCTAGAAAGTATCTCACCGTCATCTAAAAATTTAATCTCTACCCCTGGCATAACTTTTCCTGCCGAACCAGGTACAACTTGATTAATAGGTGTAAAAGTTATCATCGGCGCGGTTTCTGTCAGACCATATCCCTCGCATACATCTATTCCTAGAGTAAGAAAATCCTCTGCAACCTGTGGATTTAACTTAGATCCTCCTGACACAAAAAATCTTATATTTCCTCCGAAACCTTCATGAACTTTCTTGAATATTTTTTTACTCAGTTCTTTATTCTGAACCTTAGCCATAATCTTAAATATTCCTGCCGTAACCGGTGAACTATTTATCTTATCCATTATTTTTTTATGAAGAGCCTCCCAAAGCCTTGGAACTCCAAGCATCAATGTAACTTTATGCTCTTTAAAAGCATCTATCATAGCCTGAGCTGATAACTCTTTCAGGAAAACTATTGTAGCTCCTTTGGAAAATGGAACTATTCCCGCTCCTATCAGTGAAAATATGTGATGCATAGGGAGAAGAGCTAGAACTACATCACTCTCCCGATACATTTTATACGTGTCCAGCCCCTCAATATTTACAAGAACATTATCAAAAGTAAGCATAACACCCTTGGGCTCTCCCGTTGTTCCTGAAGTATATAGCATCAGTGCCACCTGATCAGAATCTGGAGTCCTTGTAACCAGATCTGTTCCTGTATACTGAGGCTTATGCTCATCTACCACGATTACCGGAACCGACATATTAAGAGCCGTTAAAGCTTCAGCTACATTTGCTTTATTTTTTTCAGATGTAAATATATATTTGGGGTTGGAGTCTTTAAAATAGTACTGAAGTTCCTCTCCGCTAAAAGTTGAATCCAAACACACATTAGTTCCTTTTTTATCCCATACTCCTAAAAATGAATATATAAGCTCTGGACGATTTTCCATATATATTACAACTTTATCTTCCTCTTCTATCTCAACTATTTCAGAATAACCTTTTATCCTTCTTATCATCTCATTATACGAGATTCTATCCCCATCATAAATAATAGCAGTTTTATTATAATCTCTTACAAAATCCATACTTCCTCCACTTTAATTACACTTGTAATTTAATTTTAAATAATTATATCACAGCCGTTATAAAATATCAATATTTTTCAAGTATGGAATTTTCTGTGGATTTTATTAGAAAAAAAAAGGGAGAAATCTCCCTTTTTTCTATATTTTTAAATATTCATCTATTTTCTCTTTGGATTTTTTTACTATCTCCTCTACATTTAAGTTCTCAGGAGCTATTACTCCTAACACTTCTATCTTCATCTCCCCTTTAGAAGGCATCGATTTACCAGTTGGCATAAGCTCATAAGCTCCTTTTATTCCAAAAACTGTCACAGGAATATTCAGTTCTTTAGAAAGAATTGCAAAACTCTTTTTAAACTCCTGAAGCTCTCCATCTCTCGTTCTCGCTCCTTCTGGGAATATAAGAATATTCTTCCCCTCTTTCAAAACCTTTGCAGCAATTTTTAAAGTTTCTTTTACGTTTTTATCCATATCAATAACAATAATATTAGACCTATCAGCCAACCACTTTCTCCATTTTTGTGCAAAGTGTATAGAGATGCCTATCGAATATGTCTTAGATGCCGTTTCTTTATCTAAAAGCTGTGCAAAAGCAAAAGCATCTAGCATAGACTGATGATTTCCTACAAATATCGTAGGTGCTTTTGGAATTTTTTCTTCTCCAGATTTTTTCAGTTTAACGTAGAGACTGAAAAAAGGTTTAAGAATCAGATTACTTATCATTCTTCCAGCACAGTCAGACTTAGGCATAGGATGATTTATAGGCATATTGAATATTTTCTGCCAATCTACATCAGCCTCTCTAAACTCTCCCCCTTTGGTTCTCACTGTGTCTGCTATCTCTCTTACCAATTTAGCTTTAGCCAGTTCCTCCTCTGAAAATTGGATTCCAAATGTTGTTTCTATAAAAGCTATCAGCTCCACATTATCCAAGGAATCCATTCCAATATCTATCTCAGTGTGAGAATCAGGATTTATCTCCACATCTCCATGTAGTTTCTCTAGATACTCTTTTATTTTTAGATATTCAGAATTTTCCACATAATCACTTTTTTTGATAACTTTTTTCTCTGTTTCTCCAGTACCTTCCCCAGACTCATGCCCTTCAAGAAGAGCTGAAAGTTTAAATCTTTGAAGTTTTCCTAATCTAGTTTTAGGAAGTTCCTCTGTCACTATTTTTGTCTCGAGGATTTTACGATATTTCGGGGCTGTCACATTGTATTTATCTATAATTTCCCACTTCAAACTCTCCCTGATATTAACTATCCCCTTCTCTTTTGCCAACTGAAAATCAGGAAAAATAAGTGCCATGAGGTGTTTGTTATGTTCTATAATGGCCACCTCTTTTATAAGCTCTGTTCCCTTGAGTAACTCCGTTTCTATATCCCCAGGATTTATATTTTTACCATTGGAAAGAACTATCATCTCTTTTTTTCTTCCACTTATAACTAGATGTTCTCCATCAAAATATCCCATATCTCCAGTATGAAACCATCCTTCTGAATCTATTACCTCTGCAGTAGCCTGAGGTTTATTATAGTATCCCTTCATTATGTTTTGACCACGGGCAAGAATCTCTCCATCTTCTCCTATCCTCACCTCAACTCCAGATATGGGAGTCCCCACTGTTCCTGCTTTAATGTTCCCTGGTCGATTAAAAGAGATTATTGGAGATGTTTCTGTCAGTCCATATCCTTCGACCACCATAAATCCCAGAGTTGTAAAATCTTTGGCTATCTGAGTATCAAGTTTGGCTCCTCCTGATGCTAAAGCTTTTATATTGCCACCGAAAGCTTCTTGTACTTTTTTAAAGACAAGCTTGCTCAGTGCAGGATTTTCTATTTTTTCACAAATTCTAAATAAAGTTGAAGTTAGTTTACTACTATTTATCTTCCCCATAATTCCCTTGTGGAACATCTCCCATATCCTCGGAACTCCCATCACTACTGTTATCTTATATTTGGCAAGTGCTGCTTTAAGAGCCTCCGAAGAAAGTTCTTTAAGTATTACAACTAAAGATCCAAAATATATCGGCATCATCAAATTAGATATAAGAGGCAGTACATGATGATAGGGAAGAATTGCCAGCAGTCTGTCCTCCTCATTTATAATTCCCAGTTCCTTTATAGCTTTCATATTGGACATTAGATTTCCAAAACTCAACATAACTCCCTTGGGATCACCTGTGGTTCCAGAAGTATAGAGTATCACCACTGTTTTGTCATCTTCAGGCGACTTTATCACTGCATCTTCTCCTGCAAAACTCTCAGGAATATTCTGATCTTCAAATTTTATTATTTCCATATCAGAATTAGAAATTCTTTTGGCTTCCAAAGCTATTTCATAATTTGTTTCTGATGTAAACATATATTTAGGACAGCTGTCTTTCAGTGTATAAGCCAACTGTTCTGGTGTATATCCAGCATCTAAATTTACAGCTATTCCCTCCCTATCCCAGATAGCAAAAAATGCATAGATGAACTCTGGACGGTTTTCTGTAAATATAGCTACCCTATCATCTTTCTCAATATTCAGTAATGAACCGTAATATTTTGCTCCGTTTATAAATTGAGCATAAGTATATTCAATATCATTGTAAATTATCGCTGTTTTCTTTCTATTATATAAAAAATCCATACATCCTCCTGCTATGTTTCCTATAGTAACTTTACCTTATTTTACTCTATGAAGAGAAAATTGTCTATTTTATTGAAAAAAAAATAGCTGTTAAGCAATTCTACTTAACAGCTACTCCTTTATTTAACGCCCGATATGATTACTTAGACGTTATTTTTTTAACTTCATTTGCTACGAATTCTACAGTAGGCCCTACAACAATCTGAACCGCTGTCTTAGAAGGTTTTAGAACTCCTGAACTCACGCTTTTGATTTTTTTATCATCAATTATAGAGCTATCTCCAACTTCAAATCTCAGCCTAGTTGCACAATAGTCTACATTTTTAATATTATCTACTCCACCCATAGATTCAACTATAGTGGCTGCTATATACACATATTTATCAGAACCTTTGATTTCAACATTTTCAACTTCATCGTCCTCATCTTCCTTTCCAGGAGTTTTTAGGTCGAATTTAGTTATCACGAAAAGAAATACAAAATAGTAGATGAAATAGAAAACTATTCCTTGAGCTATAAGCATATAAGGCTGATTAGCAAGAGGTAATCTTGAAGATAGAACCATATCTACAAGTCCTGCTGAGAAACCAAATCCTGCCATCCAACCCATGGATGCAGAGATGAATAGAGAAATTCCTGTTAAAATCGCATGGATTAGGTAAAGTCCTGGTGCCACGAACATAAAGGCAAACTCTATAGGCTCTGTAACTCCTGTGAAAAATGTTGCAAATCCTGCTGCCACCATTATAGAAAGAATTTTATCCCTATTCTGAGGTTTAGCTGTCTTTATAAATGCTGTTGCGGCTCCTAAAAGTCCGAACATCATTATAGGGAAGAATCCTGCCTGATACATTCCTGTTACACCCTTTGTTCCTGTTCCCGCCCAGAAGTTTCCTATATCGTTTATTCCAGCAACATCAAACCAGAAAACAGAGTTAAGTGCATGGTGAAGTCCTACAGGAATAAGAAGTCTGTTAAGGAATCCATAAATTCCCGCTCCCGCTGGACCAAGTTTTGAAATTCCTATACCGAAGTTTACCAATCCTGCAAAGACAACCGGCCATACTGCCATCAGAATAAAAGAGATCACCATCATAACCACAGAAGTTATAATAGGAACCAATCTTTTTCCAGAGAAGAAAGCCAGTGCCTTCGGCAACTCAGTATGACTGAATCTGTTATATAATTCAGCTGCCACAACTCCGCAAAGTATTCCTATAAACTGATTCTGAATTTTCCCAAAAGCTGCCGGAACTTCATTTGCCGGTATCCCCTTTAACATCCCAACAGATCCCGGAGCTAGAAGTGTAGTTACTACAAGCCAAGCCACAAGTCCTGCCAAAGCTGCTGCTCCATCTTTATCTCTAGACATACCATAGGCAACTCCTAAAGCAAAAAGTATACCCATATTATCAATTATTGCTGCTCCTGATTTTATGAGAAAAGCCGCTGTTGCACTGTCTCCTCCCCATCCACTTGGATCAATCCAGTAACCTATTCCCATCAGAACCGCTGCTGCTGGTAGTACTGCTACTGGAACCATTAGAGCTTTTCCTATTCTTTGTAAGTAATTAAACATTTTTCCCTCCTTTAAATATTAAATATTTACTTTTAGCATTTTAACTCATGCTTTACATTTTGTAAAGCTTTTTTTAATAAAACGTTTTTTTTATGAACTAATAAATCAATTTGTAGACGTTGTCCCTTGCTTTTCTAACCAACAAAGAATGTCCTTATAAACTTCCTCTTTATTTAATTCGTTGAGCATCTCATGCCTTCCTCCAGGATAAAGCTTCATCTGAACATTTCTGCATCCTTTTTTTTCATATTGCTGAAAAAGTTTTTTAACTCCTTTTCCTTTAAGGCCTACAGGGTCCATATCTCCTGAAAAAATAAGTATCCCCTTATTTTTTTCTAATTTTTCTAAATTTCTTGAAAGAGATATGGTGTTTAGCAGAGAGAAAAAATCCCTGTAAAAAGAGAGGGGATAGCATTTTATCCAGTAAGGATCATCTTCAATATTTTTATAGACTTTTTTATCACGGCTGAGCCAGTCATTGGTTTCATTTTTATCAAATCCAAAAAATATCAATTTTTCAAACAACAGACTTCTTCTATCCTTAAAAACCTTAAGAAAAAGAGTTACCAATGCTTCTCCAAGCAAAGTTATAAATCTCTTTCCACAGCTTCCAGAAAGAATAAAACCATGCGCATTATTTCCCATCTGCATATATCTTTGAAGTATAAAAGACCCCATACTGTGCCCTAATATATACAAAGGAGTATCAGGAAATTTTTCTTTTATCTCCCTGCTATAATTCAATTGTTCTTTCAGAGCTACTTCGAAAAAATTTTCACTCCACTCTGATTTATCTCCATCCTTTCCATGGTAGGGATGATCACTTAAAAAAACTGAATAACCATTCTCCTTGAGAAATTGTGCAAACTGATAATACCTTTCACTATGCTCTCTCATTCCGTGAATTATTTGGACAGATCCCCTGGATTTTTCTGAAATAAACTCTCTTTTTAATATCTCGCTCATATTTTACTCCTAAAATATTTTTTATAGAAAAAGCGACCAAATAGATTTCAGTCGCTTTTTAACTATATTCTATTAAGTGCTGTTCTCACAAGTTTTACAAAATCCTTATGTACAAGTGCAGCTGTTTCCATAACCTCAGAATGGTCAAGTTTCTGATCCAGAACCCCTGCCGCCATATTAGTTATGCATCCAATTCCTAACACCTTCATCCCCGCATGATTGGCTACTATTACCTCTGGAACTGTTGACATACCCACTGCATCTGCTCCTATTGTTCTGGCAAATTTCACTTCAGCAGGTGTTTCATATGTTGGTCCTGTAAAAGCTGCATACACTCCCTCTGTTACAGGAGTACTCAATGTCTTTCCTATCTCAAGAGCCATTTCTCTATATTCTCTATCATAAGCATAAGTCATATCTGGAAATCTAACTCCAAACTCTTCATAGTTAATTCCTATAAGTGGGTTATCTCCCATAAGATTTATATGATCTTTTATTATCATAAGTGTTCCTGCAGTATACGATTCATTAGCTCCACCACAGGCATTGGTAACTATTAGCTTCTCAATTCCAAGAAGTTTCATAACTCTTACTGGGAAAGTGATATATTTCATAGAATGTCCTTCGTAATAGTGTACTCTTCCTTGCAGTGCAAAAACAGTTTTACCCTCAAGCTTTCCTATAACAAGATTTCCAGCATGTCCCGAAACATTGGAAACTGGAAAATTAGGTATTTCAGAATAAGGGATAACTACAGCTTCCTCTATATCTTCAGCTATTGACCCCAGTCCTGAACCTAGTATCAGTCCAACCTCCGGCTTATAATCAGTTTTAGATTCTATATATTTTACAGCTTCTCTTAGTTTTTCTAAATAGTTCTCCATCTGTTAACTCCTTTTTTTAATTAATTTATTCTACTACGTGATATTATACTTCAATTTGTAAAAAAAAACAATCTCTCCCTTATAGGGAGAGAATCATATCCAAAAACCTCACAAAAAATTTATAAACCGGTGAAATAAAAAAATTCAAAATCCCTGTATAAGCTAAAACTATAATTATGAAAAACCCGTACTGTTCCATGGTAAATATAGCCATCCGCACCTCTTTACCTGAAAAACTTGCCAAAATTTTAGATCCGTCTAAAGGCGGTATAGGAATCAGATTAAAGACAGCTAAAATTGTGTTTATAGATATAAAATAATATATATATTGGATCATTCCCATATCTTTAAGCTCACCGTAAAAAAATTTAAGAATCAATGTGGCCACAATGGCCAAGATGAGATTTGTAGCAATACCTGCTACAGATACAAAAAATTCACCCAATCTACCATTTTTAAAATTATAATAGTTTACCGGTACAGGTTTAGCCCATCCGATTATAAATCCTGAACCTGAAATCAGAAGAAAAATAGGAAGGAGAATCCCCATGACATCAATATGCTTCAAGGGATTCAGTGTGAGCCTCCCCATTCTTTTAGCAGTTTCATCTCCGGAGAGCAGGGCAGCTGCACCATGAGCTACTTCATGGAGCATTATAGCTATCATAAAAAGTACTATCTTTATGATTATTCCGGGATTGGAAAAAATTTTACTTCCGAATCGGCTTCCTGCATAAATTATAAAAAAAAGAAGGACTATTTTCATGATATTACTCATCCCCCTGTTCATATACATCAGATGATTAAAATAATTTTTCATAATCCCTCCATAGTTATATTATTTCATCTTATAAAGTCCAAACTCAACTTCTCCAAGATTCAAATTTATTTCCCCTTCTTCATTTCCCATAAGAACCTCTTTTGAATCTAAAAGATTTACAAATACCTTTCCCTTCAGCATAGGGTCTTTCAGTTTTAGTTGGGCTGCTTTTTTGTCATCAAAATTCACTGCATAAAGTATAACATTATCTCCATCAATTTTCAAATCTACATATTCTTTGTTTGTAGCAAGTATATTTTTTCTCTCTCCTCTGTACATTGAGCTATTTTCATCTCTTAACTTCAGAAGAGTTCTTGTAAATTCTATAAGTTCTTTTTCCTGGGAACTGAATCCATCTATTCTTCCGTTGTCCCTCGAAACATGATCATCATAATATCCCAAATCCTTCTCCTTGAAATAACCTGGGAGTTTAGCACCATACTCATCCCCATAATAAAGTGTTACAGGACCTGTGTACACAGATAAAAAAGAAAGTGCAATTTTATGCCTCTCCCAATAGTGGGAAAATCCTCCACGATCTATAAGATTACCAAGACGTACCAAATCATGATTCGTTATAAAAAAGTTGGGATATGTATTAGCACCATACAGTTCATGAAAATTAAATCCATACTCATTGAGCTTCTTGGCCGGTTGATTCTTAGCCCAGCTTTCGTTTGTACGCTCCTGTGTTGCTAAAATCTGAAGCAGAGTATAACGGGTTGTAAAATCAAAATAGGATTTTAGCCCTCCCATATACCCCTGGTAATATACCTTTTTTCCTCCACCGTCCCAGATTTCTCCTACCATATATCCCAAAGTACCCCATTTTTCTCCAGCGGTTTTTCTTTTATCCGAAACTTCACGAACAGCCTTTTCTATGTCACCCAGATAATTATGACCTTTCTGTACCATCTGATAGGCCTGATCAACTCGCCAACCATCTATTCCATATTTTTCTATCCAATATGTTGCAACTTTTTTAAAATATTCTAAAGATTCTGGATATTTCACTTCGTACCCATCCGCTTGAGGAGGTCCATCTTTAACTCCATCTATAGGAACTTTCCCTTTGTGACCAAAAACTCCATCTAAAAACACATAAATTTCTCTCTTATGAGCCTCATCCACCAATCTCTTGAAATCTTTTTCAGTTCCAAATTTAGGATCTATCTCAAAATGATTGTCTGCAAAATATCCTGTTGCAGCAAGCTTTGGAGAAACTGATTCAGATTTAAATATAGGAGTGAGCCATATGGCATTTATTCCCAAAGATTTTATATAGTCTAAGGACTCTGTTATTCCGTTTAAATCACCCAAATGGCTACTAGGACCATATCCAACTCCATAGCCTTTACCATCTGTATCACGGTATGCTTCTACCATTATCTGATATATTTTTAGTTTTTTTATCTGCTCATCCCTGTCAATTCCCAAAGATATTATAGAAAAAATAAAAACAAATATAATGCCAATAATTTTTTTCATAGCCCCTCCAAATTTGTTGTCTTTATTTTACAACTAACTCTATATACATTATATTGATTTCATAAAAAAAATCAAGTCTTTATGTTTCATTCATCAATTCAATTTGCTTTTTAATTTTTTTTATGTTAACCTTTCTTAGTAACAATTGAATACTATTTTTTATGGTTTATTTTTCAATAATTAAAAGGGAAATAGGTTAAAATCCTATGCGGTTCCCGCCACTGTAATGAGGATGAACGCAGCATACCACTGACTAAAATCGGGAAGGGCTGTTAGTAAAATGATTCTGAGCCAGGAGACCTGCCATCGAAGATTTGTACGGTACCACGTGGATATGGGAAGTATAAAAGGACTCTTTTATATTATCCCTCCATATTTTTAAATGGAGGTTTTTTTATGAAAAAATTATTTTTTGTTGCAGCACTTTTAGTTGCTGCCGGGGAGAAAAGTTTAGCTCAGGGCGTGAGATTAGACGACAGCATTATCACAGAAACTAACTTCGAAACAAATGTTTTAAGTGTAGCAAAAAATGTTACAGTTATTACCGCAGAGGAGATTCAGGAGAAGGGAGCAAAAACTGTTGCTGATGCCTTAAAAGGTGTTCCTAATCTTAAGACCTCCACTCTGAGTGGTTCAGATTCTAAATTTGATTTAAGAGGTCAGGGAGAAGCAGCTTTTTCAAATACTATAGTTCTATTAGATGGAATTCCCCTAAACTCAATAGATTTATCAGGATATAAAACAAGCCAAATTCCTATCGAAAATATTGAGAGGATAGAGATAATTCCTTCTGGAGGATCTGTTCTTTATGGAGATGGTGCCATTGGTGGAATTATAAATATAATTTCTAAAGCACCTTTAGATATAGAAAATTATGGTTCTGTTGGATTAGAATATGGATCAAACAATTTTTTAAAATCCAATTTAAACTTCGGAACAAAATTAACTGACAAAACTTTATTAGATTTAAACTATTCAAGTAAAAATTTTGATACTTTTAGAGATGATTCTAAAGATAATTCAGACTCTATCGATATTAAAGTTCGACAATTAATTGAGGACGGATACGTAGAACTTAAATACTCACATTCTAAAAACGACTTCAAAGCCCAAGGATCTATTATGGGAAAAGAGGAAGCTGATAGTGACCCTACACAACCAGGAGGATGGATTGTTGAAGGAGTTAACAAATACGATACCTTTAATCTTAATTTTTCAAAAAAGTTAACTGATAAATTTGAATTTCTTCTTAACACAGAAAGAAAAGAGCAGGATTACAAAGAAGAAGGTTGGGCTTACACTACAACTACTACATATATAAAGCCTCAAATAAAATACAATTATTTCAAAAATAGTTATTTAATACTAGGTGGTGACTATTCAGATGGTACTACTAAAATCTCCAAATCTTGGTCAGGCCCAGGAAAAATAACAAAAGACTCAAGGGGAGTTTTTGTTATCAATAAATTCCAAATTGGAAATATGGAACTCCAGCAAGGATATAGAAACCAAAAAATAGACTATGATATCAAAGGAAACTCTAAAAAATTCAACGAAGATGCTCTAGATTTTTCTGCTAATTATCTCATTGGGGATACTTCTTCTGTATATATTTCCTATAATACAGCTTTTAGAACTCCTAACACCGATGAACTTAATTTCTGGGATGGTGAATATAACCCTCAAACAGCAAAAACTATTGAAATCGGTTCAAAAAACAGTTTTGGAAATAGTTTTGTCTCTGCTGCTATTTTCAAAACTGATACCGAAAATGAAATTGCATATGCTAAAATCGATGGCTCTGGTAGTTTCAACAGAAACTTAGATGGAAAAAGTGAAAGAATAGGAGCAGAATTAGCTGCTGAGCATTATTTTGAAAACCTTACTCTTAGAGGAAGCATCGGATACCTTAAACATGAGATGAAGGATGGAACTTATGAAGGAAAAGAGATTCCAGGAGTCCCAAAAATTAATAGCAGTATCACAGCTTCTTACAGATTTGATGAGAAATTTATCTTAAATGGAACTGCTAACTATTATGGAAGTTCTTATTACTATACAGATTTCAGAAACGAAGGAAAAAAGCTAGACTCTTACCTAACTGTTGATACTAATCTCAGATATATTCATAATGAAGGATTAACATTATACGTTGGAATAAATAACCTTTTCAACAAAACTTATTACTCATGGGCAGGGCATGGAGATACGTCTATTTCAGATAAAAGATCTTTCTATCCAGCTCCTGGAAGAAATTACTATGCAGGATTTAAGTATAAATTCTAATTCAACAAAAGGAGTTCGTCATGAAAAAATTTATAGTTTCATATAGCTGTGGTAAAGACAGTACCTTAGCCCTTTACCGAATGATAAAGGCTGGATTCCAACCTTCAGGACTTCTCGTTACAATGAATTCCAAAGAGGGAAGAAGCTGGTTTCACGGAATTTCTGCTGATCTTCTTCAAAGATATTCCGACGCTTTAGGAATTCCTCTTATACCTATTTATATCAAAGAGGGTGAGGATTATGGAAAGAGTTTCCAAGAAGCTTTAAGTGAAGCAAAGAATATTGGAATTGATGCATGTGTATTTGGGGATATCGATATTGAAGATCACAGAAAATGGTGTACCGATAGATGTTCCGCTGTAGGATTAGAAGCTCTTTTTCCCCTTTGGCAGGAAAATAGAGAAACTCTTGTCCATGAATTTATCGACAACGGATTTAAAGCTATGATTAAAGTTGTTGACTTAGATGTTTTACCACTTAAATTTTTAGGAAAAACTCTCACCAAAGAGGTGGTTGACTCAGTTAAAAATTGTGGAGCTGATCCGTGTGGAGAAAATGGTGAATATCATACTTTTGTTTTTGATGGACCTATATTTAAAAAGCCTATCTCCTTTAAAGTGGGAGATAAAGCGATAAAGCATGAAAGATATGGTATTTTGAATATAGATTAAAAAAGAGCCTTTCGGCTCTTTTTTAATTATCTATGTTTTTCAACCTTAGGGACTACATTCTTTTCAAATCATTGGCTATAAACTGAGCTTTTGATCCAAATATCGCTTGAACTCCATTCTGTCCAACTTTAAGAACTCCAGAAGCTCCTAATTTTTTAAGTTCAACTTCATTAACTTTAGCAGAATCCTTAACTTCTAGTCTAAGTCTTGTGATACAAGCATCTATAGAAACAAGATTTTCTTTTCCTCCTAGGGCAGCCATTACAAGAGTAGCTAGCTCATCATTTCCAAGAACAACTGTTTCTTCATTCTCGTCTCCATTATCTTCTTCACGACCTGGAGTCATTAAGTTAAACTTTCTTATTGCAAATCTGAATCCGAAATAATAGATTACTGCTAGAACCGCTCCTACAACTATTACCATAAGATAGTTTGTTTGGAATCCTTCTGTTCCTGGTAAAACTCCGAATACTGTATAATCTATAACTCCTCCAGAGAAAGTCATACCTATTCTTACCTTGAACATATTCATAAGCATGAAAGATAGTCCTGCAAATACACAGTGAACTGCATATAGTATTGGAGCAACGAATATAAATGAGAACTCAATTGGTTCTGTTATACCTGTTAAGAAAGCTGTAAGAGCTGCAGAGAAAAGTATTCCTCCTACAAGTTTCTTTTTAGAGTCCTTAGCCTCGTGATACATTGCAAGTGCTGCTGCTGGAAGTCCAAACATCATGAACGGGAACTTTCCTGTCATAAACTTTCCTGCACCTTCATAAGTTGGAGATGAGAATGTCTTAACTCCATCTTTAAACATCGCAAACCAGATAGCTTGATCTCCATTTACAACCTGACCAGCTGCATTCGTATACTCTCCGAACTGGAACCAGAAAGGAGAATAGAATATATGATGAAGTCCGAAAGGGATAAGTGCTCTTTCTATAACTCCGAAAACAAAAGTAGATACATTGGTATTCCCCTCATTAGCAAGCATTGACAATGCTGCTAAACCAGCCTGAATCGGTGCCCATATAGTAGGTAGAGCCAATCCGAATAGGAATGATACCACTGCTGTAACTATCGGAACAAGTCTTTTTCCTGCAAAGAACCCTAAAACTGCTGGAAGTTCTGTTTTATAAAATTTATTATAACAAACTGCTGCAATAATACCTGCCATAAGTCCTCCAAATACTCCTGTTTGAAGTGTAGGAATTCCCATAACCATAGCATATTTTCCACCTGCTGCCGCCATTTCAGGCGTTACTCCAGCTGTCATACCTACTGTAACATTCATTACAAGAATTGAAACGACTGCTGCAAGAGCTGCTATTCCATCTCCTCCTACTAATCCTATTGCTGCACCCACTGCAAATAGCAATGGAAGGTTTGCAAATATTATCCCTCCTGCGTTTTCCATCATAGGAATTCCCAGTTTATTTCCAAAAGCCAGTAACAGACCTGCTGCCGGTAAGATAGCTATTGGAGTCATTAATGCTTTACCAATTTTTTGAACTTGTGCAAATAACTTCATTTTTCCTCCATTTTTGTATTGTTGTTGTTTTTGTACTACATACTGCTTTTTTATACTACACATTATATTGCTTTCTAGTCTTTGTGTCAATATTTTTTCACAAATTTTGTTATTTTTTTATTTATTTTTTTTATTTCAATTAAAAAATGAGGAAATTACTTCCCTCATTTTTTTAGTTTTATATAGAATTATTCTCCAGCTTTATCATTTTTTCTTTCAAAAATTACATCTATAGGAGATCCTTCGAATCCAAATGCCTCTCTCAATTTATTCTCAATATATCTTGAATATGAGAAGTGGATAAGTTCTGGGTAATTACAGAAAAGAACAAATCTTGGCGGTGCAGAAGATATCTGTGTCGCATAATTTATCTTAACCAGTCTTCCTTTTCTTGTAGGCGGATTATTCATCATTATAGCATCTTTTATAACCGTATTCAGAAGTCCAGTTGATATTCTTTTCGTATACTCATCAAATACCTTATCAGCATGCTCTAGAAGTTTAGAAGTACGCTGTCCTGTAAGAGCTGAAACAAACTCGATAGGAGCGTAACTTAAAAATGGAAGCTCTGCATGAAGATACTCTTTCATTTTCGCCATAGTTTTATTATCTTTCTGGATAATATCCCACTTGTTCACAACTATGATAATCGGTTTTTTCTCTTCAAAGGCGATACCTGCTATTCTCTTGTCCTGCTCAGTAAGCCCCTCTTCTCCATCTAGTATCCACAGACATACATCTGCTCTCTTTATGGTCTTTATTGCTCTAAGAACAGAATAGTATTCTAAATCTTCCTCTATCTTAGATTTTCTTCTGATACCTGCCGTATCTATCAGTGTATATTTATTCCCATTAAACTCTATCAAAGTATCTATAGCATCTCTTGTAGTTCCAGCTATGTTACTTACTATTGTTCTTTCCTCTCCAGAAAGTCTGTTAACCAATGAAGATTTTCCAGCATTTGGCCTTCCTATTATAGCTAGTTTCAGGCTATCTTCTACCTCTTCTGGCATCTCTACCTTTTCAATTAATTCAAGTATCATATCCAACATATCTCCAAGATTCATCTTGTGTTCTCCAGAGATAGGGATAAGATGTTCAAATCCAAGTCCCCAGAAATCATAAACGTCATCTTTTTGAGTCTGGAAGTTATCTATCTTATTCACACAAAGAATAATAGGTTTTTTCTTTTTTCTAAGAATATATGCTATCTCTTCATCTAATGGGTTCACTCCTGCTTTTCCATCTACAACAAACATTATTACGTCGGCTTCATTCATCGCAACTTCAGCCTGTTTTTTTATATTTGTCATCATAAAATCATTATTTCTAGGCTCAAGTCCTCCTGTATCAACAAGTACAAATTCTGTTCCATTCCACTCTGTTTCTCTATAAAGTCTATCTCTTGTAACACCGGGCTGATCATCTACAATGGCAACCCTGTCTCCTACCAATTTATTAAATAATGTAGATTTTCCTACATTAGGTCTTCCAACAATGGCAACAATAGGTTTCAATTTACTACCTCCTAATTTTTATTATCTCTTTTTTCCCTTAAAAACGCTCTTAGATTCCACAACAACATCTTTTTGCCTCTGTTTTCGACTGATCTCTTTTTCAACAAAAACTTTTTTTCCTGTAAAGGGATCCTTTTCTGTGTAATACATCAATGTCGAATACGTTGACGGTGTCGGTGTGAAAATTTGTACCTGCTCAGGGTTAAGTCTCAACTCCTGAGATGCAAATTTTTTCAGATTATTCATCTCTTTCTCATCGCATCCTGGGTGTGCTGCTATGAGATAGTAAGTTAAAAACTGTTTTTTTTCTAATTTTTTATTTATATCATAGAATCTATTTTTAAATTCTATCAGATAATCCTTTCCCTTTTTTCCCATAAGTGAGAGAATTTTATCTTCTGTATGCTCTGGTGCTATTTTCATCTGTCCTGAAATATGATCTTTTATCAGTTCCTCAAGATAAAGATTTCCGCACTTGGTATCGTCTAGAATAAGATCATATCTTATTCCAGATGCTATAAATATTTTTTTTATATTTTTTATCTTCTTTAAATTTCTAAGAAGTTTTATCTGCTTTGTATGATTTAAAGGAAGCTGAGAACATGTTTTGGGATATAGACAATTTTTCCCTTTGCATGCTCCACTTTTTATTTTTTTTTCACATTCTATGCCATACATGTTGGCCGTAGGACCACCCACATCTGATATATATCCTTTAAAGCCCTTTTCTCCTGCTATATTTTCAACTTCTTTTATTACAGATTCCTCACTTCTTGAAGTCACTGTTCTACCCTGATGGACAGCTATGGCACAGAAACTACACTCTCCATAACATCCTCTGTGGGTTGTCACTGAATTTTTTATAGTATCCAGTGCTCTGACCTCTCCGTCCTTGCCGTAATAGGGGTGTACTTTTCTTTCAAAATCCATTCCATAAATTTCATCCATCTCTTTTTCTGAAAAAGATTGAGCAGGAGGATTCTGAACATAATATCTATCCCCATGTTTTTGACTCAATCCCTTGGCAGTTATAGGATCACAATTTATATAAAAAAGTTCAAATGCTTTTGTAAAACTCTCTTTGCTCTCAATACACTCTTCATAAGATGGAATCTCCTGATATCCTTTTGGGGATTCTTTAGCCATATAGGCAAGACCATTTATATTTTTCCAGTCCCTCTCCTCCTTAAGCGAATTTGCAAGACTGAGCATAGGTTTTTCTCCCATACCATAGCAGAGAATATCTGCCTTAGAATCAACAAGAATGGAACGTCTCAACTTATTATCCCAAAAATCATAGTGTACTACCCTTCTCAAGCTCGATTCTATCCCTCCGATAACTATTGGAGTTTTAGAATTTTTAAAAAATCTTTTTATGAGATTAGTATATACCATAGTAGCCCTGTCCGGTCTACGGTTATTCTCGCCGCCAGGTGTAAAATCATCTTTCTGACGTTTTCTTCTTGTGGCAGTATAGTTTGCCACCATGGAATCCACACAACCGGCCGAAACTGCCCAGAAAAGTTTTGGCTCTCCTAATCTTTTTATATCAGAATCACTATTCACATCTGGCTGGGCTATTATTCCTACTTTAAACCCATGTTTTGCAAGCCATTTTCCTATTACAGCAGATCCGTTATAGGATGAATCTATATATGTATCTCCTGAAATCAGTATTATGTCTAGCTGATCCCATCCCAAGCTGTTTAACTCATCTTTGGTAGTTGGTAAAAACATTTTATCTCCTCTTACTCCATACTCTGAGTAGCTGCCATCATAAATGGCACTATCTGCTTTTTACGTGAAACCACTCCATTTAACCAGGCTATATCCCCTTCTATTTTCACATTGAAGGCCTTCTCTAAAATATTCGGGTAATCTCCAGCGACAAGAGCTGTAGATCCGGACTTTATAATATCAGTTATAATAAGGACAAAAAGTTGACATTCACGATCCTTCAACTCTGCCTCCATAACTGATTTTATCTCATCTTTTCTTTTCATTACCCCTTCTGTGTCTACTGTATTTATCTGGGCTATGGCAATTTTAAATCCACTCATATTAAATTCTTTCATATCTGCATTAAGTATGCCATGAGCACTCATGTCCTCTAAAGAAGTTCCCGCTATCAGCATCTCCATTCCAAATTTTTCATAGTCTTTAATTCCAGCAATTTCCGCCAACTCTTCAGCCGTTTCTTTATCTTTTTCTGTACATGTAGGAGATTTAAAAAGTAGAGTATCTGATAAGATAGCACTTAACATCAGACCTGCAATATTTTTATCCGGAACTATTCTGGCATCTTTATACAACCCATAAACTATGGTACATGTACATCCCACTGTTTCAGCGTTTATTTTTACCGGTTCATTAGTCTCAAAATTTCCGAATTTATGGTGATCAACTACTTGAATTACTTTTGCATCACCTATTCCATCCACAGATTGAGTTCTTTCGTTGTGGTCTAAAAGAACCACTCTCTTTCTTGTGAAGTTTATGAGGTCTTTTGTCCTGATTGTCCCATAAACTTCTCCATCCTTAGATATAACAGGGAAATTGGTCTGACTCGCCTCTTTCATTATATCTCTGATTTCATGAAGAAATTCATCTATCTTAAAAGAATAAAATTTCTTATTATTCATTGCAGCAGAAATTGATATTGCCTGGCTTATTAATCTCACAGTTTTAAAAAGAGGCGCATGCACTCTCATGACAGCACAGTCACTAGAAAGTCTAGGACTTATGAAGTCTTCTTCATTGCAGCAAACTATTATAACTCCAGCTCCAGCCTGAATAGATCTATCTATAGCATCTACCATGCTTGTCGTAACAACTACATCTCCAGGTTTTATTTTATCAAGTTCTGAAACAGCTCTTAGAGTTCCTGTTATTCTTCCCTCTGGATAAGTTCCACTTATGACTATTCCCTGTATTACATCTTTAAGATTTTCATAGGTAGTTCCATACTTTGTAAATAAATCCTCGTGATCCAGATTCAAGTACGTATTGGCTATATCAGAAACATGAATCATACCCTTCAGTTGTCTCTTTTCATCTACCACCGGAAGACTGGAAAAATTTTCCTGAGTCATTATATCCAAGGCTTCCTTCAATGAATCTTCACTATAAATAACTTTTTTTTCTATTTTAGTCAAATCTGAAATTTGAGCACTTACTGTTTTTAGAAGAGGAGGAGTCTTCACTTTAAAATGATTTAATATATATCTTGTTTCTTTACTTACCTCTCCTAATCTATATGGTTTAGTTTTTTCTCCTAGCGCTGTTTTAAGCTCCGAAAATGCTATGGCCGAACATATCGAGTCCGTGTCCGGATTTTTATGTCCAAATGCTAAAATGTGATCCATAATCTTACCTCCAAAATCATATTATTACCATACATTTTACCATATTTTTTAGAAATAGAACAGCAAAATATTAAATTTAAATGAGTTTTAAAAAAGCTACCTGAGCTCTAAAAAATTTCTCTATAGCTTCCGAATCAAATTGATTTTCACCCTCTTCTCTCACAGAGAATACCTCCCCATTTGAAGAATATTTCAACTCTTTTATTATTCTGCCATTTTTAAAAATAACTTCATATTTCGGGTTGAAAAATGTTGCATAAACAATATTACTCCCTTCAAATTTTCCATTTTGATAGCTGAGCTCACATTTTTTTTCTCCATTTTCATAAAATGCTACCAATTTACCGTGTGGAACTCCAGCTTTATAAGCAGATTGCACTCTTCTTTGGCCATTCTGATAATAGCTGATATAGTCCTTATCCAATAATCCATTCTTCAAGCTTCCTTCCTGCTCTATCTGCCCATTCTGATAATAATTAACAAATTTTCCTGAGTATGGCTTTTGAGAATTTATAGAATAATAAGTTCCCTGCCTATTCTGTAAAGTAGAAAGTTCCACTGGTTTCCCACATCCTGTAAATATTAAAATAAAAATTGTTATAACTATAAATTTAATTTTCTTCATCTACTATCCTCCTTCTCCTCTTCAGGGGTTATATCTATTACATTTCTATTTTCAGGTGCATACTTAACCGCTATAGTTTCAATAATAAATATAAGAATAATTGAAACTATCCAGAAATAATAACTTTCTTCCACTGATTTTCTATCAATCTGTAAAAAAAGATTATATACCACCAGTATCATCATTTTAAATCCCTCAATTTTCAGATTCTTAAAAGCTTTAAAGACATAGGAGATAAGAAAAATGTATGATAGCCAGCTCAATAGCAAAAGAATATCTGGCGTAAAAACATCTCCAAGAAAATTAATATTTGTATCTAGAAGATATCTTCCTATTTCAGATTTTCCTTGAACTAGATAATCTAATAGAAAAGGTATTCCCATAAGAAAAATTTGAAGTCCTTTTAAAATTTTATAAATATTTTTTTCTTTAATTTTAATCCCTCTCTTTCCAAATAATTACATTGTTTTGATTATCTTTCTAGTATAACCTATATTATAGTTTTTTTTCAATAGTTTTCCTGTTTTTTAAAAAAACCACTTTTTTCGAAAACAGAAACAAAAAATATATTGACAATCAATAAAATAAATAGTATCATCCAATAAAACAGAAAAAAACACCCATATAAACTCCTAATAAGGTGGAGCGTTTCTACGAGTTACCAATAATAACTCTCTATGGGCCAAAAATATATTTCTAAAACACCCAGAGAAAAAAATGGGATTTTTTTAAGATAATTTGGCCTATGCAGAGTACTGCATGGGCTTTTTATTTTCTGAAAATTTATAATCTCAGGAGGATTTTTATGGAAAAATTTTTCAAATTAGAAGAACACGGAACAACTGTCAAACAAGAAATTTTAGCTGGAATTACAACTTTTCTTACTATGGCCTATATCATCTTTGTTAACCCTTCTATACTTTCCCTTGCTGGAATGGACAAAGGAGCTCTTATAACAGTTACTTGCGTTGCAGCTGCAATAGGAACTGCCTTAGCTGGATTGTGGGTTAACGTTCCCTTTGCAATGGCGCCAGGAATGGGACTTAATGCCTTCTTTACTTTTACTCTTGTGATGGGAGCTGGGGCTACTTGGCAAGAAGCTCTGGGAGTAGTATTCATATCTGGAGTTCTCTTCCTTATCCTCACTATGACAGGATTTCGTGAAAAAATTATTGAAGCTATTCCACTAGAATTGAGACTGGCAGTTGGTGCTGGTATCGGTCTTTTCATAGCTTTTATAGGTATGAAAGAGATGGGACTTATTGTTGCTAATCCAGCAACTTTAGTAGGTCTTGGAAAAATAGATACAAAAGTTGCACTGGGGCTTATCGGATTTGTAATAATGGGATTGCTAGAAATTAAAAATGTTAAGGGTGGAATTCTTATCGGAATTATCATCACTACATTATTAGGTATGATAACCGGGGTAGTTGATATCCCTACAAGCTTTATCTCAATTCCACCTAGTATGGCTCCTATAGCTTTTAAACTAGATATTTTAGGTGCTTTAAAGCTTTCTATGATTGGTCCTATTTTCTCCTTTATGTTTGTAGATCTTTTTGATTCATTGGGAACAATCATGGCGTGTGCCAATGAAGCCGGAATGATAGATGAAAATGGAAAAATTAAGAATGTAAGTAAAATTCTTGAAGCTGATGCTGCTGCTACTGTTATCGGATCTCTACTTGGAACTTCCACTACAACTACTTTTGTTGAATCTGCATCTGGAATCGCTGACGGAGGAAGAACAGGGCTTACATCTGTTACTACTGCTGTCCTTTTTCTAATAGCACTTTTCTTTGCACCAATTATTGGAATTGTACCTGCATTTGCAACTTCACCGGCTCTTATGCTTGTTGGAGTATATATGTTTAAAAATCTTCTAGATATAAATTTTCACAAAATTGAGATTGCAATCCCTTGCTTTCTTACTATAATTATGATGCCACTTACTTATAGCATTTCAACAGGTGTTGCATTTGGTTTTATCTCATATGTGGCAATAAATCTTGTTACTGATCACAGAAAAAATATCCGTCCGACAATGTGGATAATTGCCGCCCTATCAGTTGTTGAAATTTTATTCTAAAAATATATTTAATTTAAATTTAAGGAGGAAACTATGGAACTTCTAAAGAAGTTAATCGATAAAAAAGGAGAGGTTATAGGAGATTCTATAATCAAAGTAGATAGTTTTCTCAATCATCAGATTGATCCGGTTCTTATGTTTGAAATGGGAAGAGAGTTTAAAGAAAGGTTCGAGCATCTTTCCATAAATAAAGTTCTGACAATAGAAGCTTCTGGTATCGCAATTGGTACTGCGGCTGCCTATCATTTAGGTGTTCCTTTGGTTTTTGCCAAAAAATCTACACCATCTACTATGAATGCTTTCTACACCTCAAAAGTTCATTCTTTTACAAAAAATAAGGATTATGATATCTGTATCTCAAAAGATTATATCAATTCTGGAGATAGAATTCTTATTGTAGATGATTTTCTAGCTATGGGAGCTGCTGTTTTGGGTCTTCATGATATTATTCAACAAGGTGATGCCGAGCTTGTAGGAGTGGGAATCGCCATCGAAAAAGGTTTCCAAAAAGGATCACAAATACTTAGAGACAAGGGAATACATGTTGAATCTCTTGCTATAATCCAATCTTTTCAAGATGGAAAAGTGAATTTTGCTAAAAAATAATAATATTTTATTTATAACTTTTAATTTATGGGGGAAATAACTATGAAAAAAAATGGTATTATCATATTGGATTTTGGTTCTCAATACAATCAGTTAATAGCTAGAAGAGTTAGAGAAATGGGAGTTTATGCAGAAGTTGTTCCATACTTTGAACCTCTTGATAAAATTTTAGAGAGAGAGCCTAAGGGAATTATCATGTCTGGAGGTCCTGCATCTACATATTTAGAAGGTTCACCATCTGTTGATTCTGCCATCTATGAAGCAGGAATTCCAATTCTTGGAATCTGTTATGGAATGCAGCTTACAAGTAGACTTCTTGGTGGAGAGGTTGAAAGAGCTGATATGCAGGAATTTGGAAAAGCTGAGCTTCTTATTGATGATGCTGAAAGTATCCTTTTCAAAGATATTCCAAATAACAATATAGTTTGGATGAGTCATGGAGATCATGTAACATCTATTCCAGAAGGATTCAAACAGATAGCTCATACAGACTCTTGTATCGCAGCCATCGAGAACAGAGAGAAAAAAATATTCGGTATTCAGTTCCATGCTGAAGTTACTCACTCTGTGCACGGTAAAAAGATGTTTGAAAACTTTGTTTTCGGTGTAGCAGAATGTGAAAAAAACTGGTCTATGACAAACTATATAGAAAATACAATTAAAGATATCAAAACAACTGTTGGAGACAAAAAAGTCATTCTTGGACTTTCTGGAGGAGTTGATTCCTCTGTTGCAGCTATGCTTATACATAAGGCTATCGGAGATCAGCTCACTTGTATATTCGTTGATACTGGTCTTCTTAGAAAAAATGAAGGTGCAAACGTTATGGAAGTTTACGGTAAACATTTCCATATGAATATCAAGCGTATTGATGCTGAAGAGAGATTCCTAAAAGAGCTTGCAGGTGTATCTGATCCTGAATCTAAGAGAAAAATAATAGGAAAAGAATTTGTAGAAGTTTTCAATGAGGAAGCTGGTAAGATTGATGGAGCTGAGTTCCTTGCTCAAGGTACTATCTACCCTGACGTTATCGAGTCTCAATCAGTTAAAGGTCCCTCTGTAACTATCAAATCACATCACAATGTTGGAGGACTTCCTGAAGATATGAAATTCCAACTTTTAGAACCTCTAAGAGAGCTTTTCAAAGATGAGGTAAGAGCTGTTGGTAGAGAACTTGGAATTCCTGATTATATGATTGACAGACACCCGTTCCCAGGTCCAGGACTTGGAATCAGAATAATTGGGGATGTAGATAAAGAAAAAGCTGATATCCTTAGAGATGCCGACGATATCTTTATCAGTGAGCTTAGATCAGCTGGTCTTTATGGAAAAGTAAGCCAGGCTTTTGTTGTTCTGCTTCCTGTTAAATCAGTAGGAGTTATGGGAGATGAAAGAACTTATGAGTATACTGCTGTTCTAAGATCTGCAGATACTATCGACTTCATGACTGCAACTTGGTCTAGACTTCCATATGAGTTCTTAGAAAAAGTTTCAAATAGAATTATAAATGAGGTTAAAGGTATCAACAGACTTACTTACGATATCTCTTCAAAGCCACCAGCAACAATAGAGTGGGAATAATTTTAATAGCAAAAAACCGCAGATTTCTGCGGTTTTTTCTTATATACAGTCTATCAAAACTTCAGATATAGCCATATGGTTTATTTTAGCTGCTTTTTCTGTGTTGTCTGTGGGAATATTTATATCTGAAATAATCCCTAAACTATTTTTTTCAGCTTTTGTTACAGAAATTACAGTAACTTCTTTTTCTAATAATTTTTTTATCATTTCTATAACCTCATAATTTTCTCCAAAATGTGAAAATACAATTAAAGAATCTTTTTCCGTGAACTTTTTGGTTAATTTTTCTAAAATTTCTAGAGAACTATCCCAAACAGCATCAAAGTTCTTATTTAAAAGATTTTTATAAAAAGTTCTTCCCACATCCTCTAATTCATCTATTCCTAAAACAGCTATTTTTTTACTGTTTTTTAAAATTTCAGATGTGTTTTCTATGATTTTTTCATCAGAAAAATTTAAGGTATTTAATAAAGAACTTCTAAAAAATTCTATCATAGAAGTATGCTTTTTATCACTCATATTTCCTTTGTTAGACAATTTCCCTAGAGCTATCCTCATATCTATAAATCCATCATAACCTAATTTTTTCGCAAATCTTATTATCGAAGGGGCACTAACTCCAGAGCGTTCTGACAACTCCATCACATTATATTCCACTATTTTATGACTATTATTCTCAAGATAACTCACCAGTTTTTTCTCACTTTTGGTAAAGGTTTCTCTGACTTTTTCTATCTTCAAAAATATCATTAATTCCACCCGGGAAAATAATTTTTGTTTTCTTCAAGAACTAAGTATAATGCTATTGTTACTATTTTAAAATTTTTTTTAGTTTCCATACTACATATTCATCTCCTAAAAAATTTTTTATCCATTAGAATAAAAGCTCCATATTCTGGAGCATACATTCTCTCCACAACCTCAATTCCACCAGTTTTTTCCAATTTCTCTAGCAACAGTTTTTTTACTGGAGTCGGATTTTCTAAAATTCCTCCTCCTAAGGATAATTTTAAAACTTTATCTGTTCTTTTCAAAGATAAAACCATGTTTTTAAGCTCTTCAGATGTTTCTTCTATTATTTTTCTACATATTCCTTCTTCAGAATTTTCAAATACAACTCTTGCCAAAGCTGCTATATTTCCCTTTTCAGTCTTTGAATATACCCACTTTAAAAGTTCATCTCTATTTTTCAAAGAAGTCTTTTCCAAAACTTTCCCCATTAAATTTTCAGAAAATTCTCCTCTGTTATCAGAACCTTTAAAAAGAAGTTTTAAGAGGGATAATCCTATGGAATAACCGCTACCTTCATCTCCCAATATATGTCCAAATCCTCCTACTCTAGTAAGAGTGTTTTCGCTTAATAGATACCCTATGCTTCCAGTTCCTGAAATTAAAAAAGCGCCATCGTCTCCATTGTGAGCACCCAATAGGGCTATATGTGCATCATTCGTTACCCTAAATTCTTTTAATCCAGCTAATCTAAGGGCATTTTCTATCTCTTCTACTTCTTGTTTCCTTCCGGCTCCTGCAACACCTATGCCGATAGCTGTTTTTTCAAGATTTATATCAAGAGTTTCTATCACCTCTAAAACTCTGTTCTTAACTCCTTCTCCCCTTAAAAGCTGAAAGTTCATAGGGCCACCTATGAACTTTCCAATCTCTTTTTTACAGGAATTTAGGAGGACAGCCTTTGTCTTTGTTCCTCCACCATCTATTCCTAAAAAAAATTCCATTTATTTTACCTCTACCAATCTGAATTTTTGCCATGGTTTAATTCTATCGATAAACATCTTATCCACATCTTTAATTTTTCCAACTACATTTGTTTTTC
>JBOFCM010000085.1:0-8753 GCA_051646055.1 Fusobacteriaceae bacterium | reverse complement strand
GCACTTTAAAGGACAGCCTTTTAAAAATAGTTCTGTACGGATACCTGGTCCATCGTGCATTGTAAAACGCTGAATATTGAAAACAATTCCCTGATTCGACAATTGATTCCTCCTTTTGTAATTTACAACTATGATGTTGATATAAGATTTGAAACGTGTTAATATGATATATCAGAGATAAATCGAAGAAAATTAAGACACTTGTCCGTCATCTTAAATTTTTGTATTTCGATTATTTTTAGAACAAAAACGACAACTGAAGTATACTATTTTATTTTTTTTTGTGAAATTTGAAATTTTAAAAATTTTTTTTTGATTTTTTTTTCCACTTCAGTTAATTAAGGAGAAAATGGATGAATATTTCTTTAGGAGAAAGAGAAGTTGAGATTCTTCAATTTTTTATAGATAACAGTAACAGAGAGATTACTTTAGAGAATCTCTCTGTAAATTTTGATTTTAACTTGGTAAATATTAAAAATTCTTTAAATAAAATTGACCGTTTTTTAATATGTAACTCTTTTCCATCTTTAAAAAAAGATAACAAAGTTTTTTATATGAAAACAGAGGACAAGGAAGCGATATCAGCTCTCCTCTATTTAAATTTTTCCCCCTGCAAAAGCGACCGGATTTCATACCTTATTTTTAAATTAATCACTGGGGAAATTGTAAATCTAACTGAAATTT
Source organism: Fusobacteriaceae bacterium (assembly GCA_051646055.1). Taxonomy (GTDB): domain Bacteria; phylum Fusobacteriota; class Fusobacteriia; order Fusobacteriales; family Fusobacteriaceae; genus JAGNZR01. Next base: position 8,069 of record JBOFCM010000085.1, on the reverse strand, counting down.
CAGAATATTTCAAACTCAACAGAAAAACTCTTCAGTTAGATCTTTATTCCGCTAAGGAATTAGCTCAATTTTACAATTTGGAAATTATCAGCATCAATGCCAAAGGGCTTTCGCTTCATGGAGATTTTTTTCAAAAATATCAACTTTTTGTGAAAATTGTATTAAAAATTCTTTCCAAGAGGGTAAGTCCCCTTCAGCAGGAAATCTATTCTCTACTCTGTTCTCCCCAGGACAGAGTAGAGATTTTAGAAATCATAAAATCTCTTCCCAAAGGAAAAAATTTCTCTCTGGGACGTGGAATTTATTATGAAGTTTTGGCAGTTCTACTTATAAATAAAAATTTTTCTGATATTTTTCCAGCAGAGAGACTGGAAAAACATTTTATGAAATTTCTTTGGGATATTCCTCAGGATATCTTAGATCCCCTTGAAAATATCCCTGTTCCCCAGATACAGGCATGTAAATTAAATCTATCTTTTGTTTTTGCCAAACTTTATTTTGGAAAGGACTCAGCCCTGGGGCTTCTTCATAAACCTCACTTTGAGTTTATAGAAACCTTAGAAAAAGAGATTGGAGAGATACCTGAAAAACAGAGATATATACTCTTTAATATCTTGAAATTATCAACTCTCAGAAAAAATGTTATGTTAGATTTTTACGGAGATGATATAAACGATATAGATGACAGCCTTATGAAAATTTTAAAGAAAATCTCTTCAGATCTGAATTTTGAAATCTATAACCAAGATCTCCTGAGAATACATTTTTTTATTAAGAGCTGTATAGACCTTAAGGAATTTTTTTATAAAAAAAAATCCTCATTCACATTGCTTTTACTGGATGGTTCACTTGAAAACTGGATAGGAGAGACCATAAAAAAATCTCTTCTAGATTCCTATTATATAGATAAAGTTGATGTGATAAACTTTTTCGAGTATTTTTCCCAAAAACAGAAGAAGGAATACTCCCTTGTGTTAAAACTTGAGATTCCTCCAACTTTTTTTTCCGAACTTTCTCAGCTTAACTGGAAAGCTTTTCTTCGAGATCTAAATTATATGGAAAGTTTTGGATTACAGAAAAAATAACAGCAGATTTTATAAAAAAAAGCAGAGATCAACTTTTCTCTGCTTTTTTAATATGTAAATATAAAATTATACAAACAATCTTTGATCCATCTCTTTTAGGTTTTCTGAAATTACTGGTCTAAACGGCATCAATTCCATTATATCTTTTTCAAGATCTAATCCTGGAGCAACTTCTATAATTTCCATTCCTCTTTTAGTCAGTTGGAATACACATCTTTCTGTCACATATAAGATTTCTTGATCTGTGTCTATTGCAAACTCTCCACTAGCACTGATTTCATCTACATGCTTACAGAACTTTTGATATTTACCCTCTTTAACTATTTCTAGTTTTCCATCATTAAAGTCTATCATGTTTCCTCCCCCTGAGAACGGGAAACAGAACACACATTTTTTAGCACTCTGAGTCAGATTAACAAATCCTCCAACTCCGATTATATTCCCTCCTGACTTACTTACATTGACATTACCCTTTTCATCTACTTGCATAGCACCGACAAAAGTGATATCTAAAGTTCCACCGTCATAAAGGTCAAATTGATAAGCTGAATCTTGACACATTTCAGGATTGATAACTGCTCCGAAACTTAATCCACCTGATGGAACTCCACCGATGAGACCCGCTTCTATTGTAAGATCCATTTCAGTAGATATCCCTAACTCTCTTGCAGCTCCTGGAACCAACTCTGGAATACCGATACCTAAATTAACTACTGCATTCTCTTTTAATTCCATAGCAGCTCTTCTAGCTATTATTTTGTGGACAAGAGTTCTCTCTTTTTTCCCTCCTCCTACAGTCAATTTTGCTATCTCATCTAGCATTTTTGGAATTTCACTTTCTGGAAGCACTAAATCTCCTGTATAGCTTGGGTTATATTTTTCAATCATTGTCTGCCACTGATTTGGTGCTACAACTATAGCATCAACTATTATTCCAGGGATTTTAACATCTCTTGGATTTGCTCTTTCTCCAGATATTCTCTCCACCTGAACAATAACTTTTCCACCGTTAGCCTTTGCAGCCATAGCTGTTGTAAATGGATCTATATAGAATGCTTCTTTTTCAAAAGTAATATTTCCGTTTTTATCTGCTGTAGTTCCTCTTATTATTGATATATTTGGTTTTGGAGATTTATAGAACAGGTACTCTTCCCCGTCGATAACCATTAATTCTGCTAAAGTATCCTTAGAAACCTCATTTAGTGCTCCTCTTGTATTTCTAGGGTCTACAAATGTCTTTAGTCCTATTTTTGTTACAATTCCTGGTTTCTTTCCTGCTGCAGCTCTGAACATATGAGATATAGCTCCGAAAGGTAAGTTGTAGGCTTCTATTTTGTTCTCTTTAGCTAAGGTTTTTAGCCCTATCATTTTTATAAAGTGTGATGCTACTACCCTTCTGACCATTCCTTCATAACTGATTCCGTCTACAAGTCTTCCCTCTGTAGCTTCTCCTAATCCAGGTCCAAAAATATAGCTTAGGTTTCTTGGCTCTCCTGTTGCTACGAATCTTTCTCCTAGGGCCTTTGTTACCTCCTCAGGATAAAGTAGTGATCCGAATCCATTTATAGCAACTGTATCTTCTGAATTTATTAGTTTTGCTGCCTCTTCTGCTGACATCAATTTTTTTTCTAATTTTATCATAATAATCCACTCCCTTTATTATATTTTTTTTAAGAATTTTCTTGAAATATCTCTTCCAATAACAATTTTTTGGATCTCAGTTGTTCCGTCTATAATTTGTAACATTTTTGCCACATATAAAAGTTTACTGATTCTTGAATCTTTCATAAATCCTTCTGCACCAAAGAGCTGAGCACATTTTATAGTTGTTTCCATAGCGACCTCTGTTCCAAAATATTTATTTTTAGCAGCTATGGATGCCACGGGTCCTCCAGCATCCATAATAGATGCAGTTCTATAAACCAGCCATCTTGCCGCTTCAATTTTTGAGCTTAAATCTGCTAATTCCCACTGTACTCCTTGATTTTTGATGATAGGGTTTCCGAAGGAAGACCTATTTGATAGGTATTCTGCTGTTATATCCACGGCACGTTGCGCTATTCCAACAGCTATAGCTGGAGTGAATACTCTAGCAACATCTATTGCAATCAAAGCTTCTTTGAATCCGTTATTGGATAGTAGTTTATCCGCTGGAATAACACAGTCATTAAACTCTAGTCCTCCGCAAGATAACCCGTTTCCGATTAATCTTTCTCTATTTTCTAAAAACTTAAGACCCTTAGTTCCTTTTTCTACTAGAAGCATTATCATATTTTTAGAATCTTTTCCGTCTTTGACCATTACATTGTAGTAATCTGCATCCTTTCCGTTTGCTATCCAGTCCTTTTTTCCAAAGATATGGTAACCGTCTTCTCTCAGTTCTGCATATGTAGATGTGGCTGCAGGATTGCATCCAGAAACAGATTCTGTCAGAGCAAAGGCTGTTGTTTTTAATCCGCTTGCTAAATCTGGAACTATTGCTTTGATGTCTTCTGAGATTCCTTCGTAAAAAGTTGCTATCTCCATGGAAATATTGTTATGCAGCTGCATTATAAAAGCCATCATTCCCTCCCCATAAGCTAGCCCCTCATATACAAGAGAACTTTGAAGATAATTGTAACCTTGTCCCCCCATTTCCACTGGAATTCCTAAACCACAAAATCCATTTTCTGCCATGTCTAGAAATGCCTTTCTTGTTAATTCAGGACTTTTTTCTAGCTCTAAAGCAACTGGATAAAGAGAATTTATTCCATAATTTAGAGCCTTTTCATAGAGTTCCTGTTCCTCTTTCGTTAATAATATAGACATTTGTTCCTCCTTTTATCTTATTTTATTTTTTGCTTTTTCTCCTGTTTCATCTAAAAACAGTGTCAATATTCCGAATAAAAATGGTGTAAGACAAGTTATTGAGATTGCCTTATATAACCCGAATTCACTCCCCAATACTCCAGCTAGTGTCCCTCCTAGTGCTCCTCCAAGTCCCACTAAGGTAAATATAAATCCTGTTCCTAAAGAGATGGCACGAGAAGAGAGGTTTGGAATCTTGTATAAAACTGTAAAAGCCAGTGGAACAAAGGCATAGGCTGCATAACCTGATATAAAAGAAGCCAAACATAATAAAGTTAAATTTGAGGTCTGTAACATTGCGAAGTAAGATATTGGTAAGATAAATCCTGATAGGCATATAAGAGGCTTATCATAGCCTATTTTTTTTGCGATTATAGGTGTTGTTAACGAAGAAATCATGGAAGCTACCGGTAAGAATCCTAAAACCATTCCAGCCTGTGTCATCGTAAGACCTAAAGATTCAACTGCATATGTTGGCCAGAAGGTATAAATTGCTATCCATGTAAGAGAAGTCCCAGGCCATCCAAAAGCTAAAAGCAATATATTTTTCTGTCTTAGAGCTTCTTTTAGCGGTTCTAAAATGGATACTTTTTCATCTTTTTTCTTGTCCGCTATTTCTGTATTATCTTTACAGATAATTCCCCATAGTAAAGCGATTATAATAGCTATTACTCCCATGGAGGTCATGATATTTCTCCAACCAGAAAGAGCTACCAATAAGAATGGAATTAGAAGTGTTCCCATTGTCTGTCCTGCTGGCCCTGTAAAAGTCTCTATGCCATTGATCATTGCCATTTTTTCTTTAGGAATATACTGAATCTTAAACAGAACAAGCACTGTAAGAATTCCAGCAGCAACGCCCATTACAAATGTTCTTCCTATAAACAGCATAACAATATTGGTAGCGAAACCTTGAAGTAACATTCCAGTTCCCATGGTAAAGAAGATTACCTGTAATATTTTTTTGGGTTTAGCTTTAGTTATAAATAGGGATATAGGTATTGTCAACAATCCTTTTCCCATCCAGGCAACTGCACTCAGCCACCCTGAAGCTTTTAATCCGAAACCTATTTCTGCTCTCATATCTGGTAATATCATCCCGAAAGCAAAATTTGACAAGTTAGCTAGCATAAATGCTGCCCAAGCCAATAATATTATTCCGTAACCTCTCAGTTCTACTCCCGATTCTTCCAATGGTAAAGCTGTTTCTCTCTGGTCCATTTTATCCTCCTATAATTTTATTTTTGTTGCTGAAACTTTTTATCATCTCTGGTACAACTTCAAACAAATCACCTACTATTCCATAATTACATATTGAAAATATTGGAGCCTTCTCGTCTTTATTGATAGCTATTATATAATCTGAATCGCCCATTCCGCTCACATGCTGAATAGCTCCTGAAATTCCGCAGGCTATATAAACCCTTGGTCGAACTGTATTTCCAGTCTGACCTATCTGATACTCGTGATCTAGCCAACCGTTATCTACAACGGCTCTGGAAGCTCCTATTGTACCTCCCATGCAGTCTGCAAGTTTTTTCAAAAGCTCTATTCCCTCTTTACCTTTTACTCCTCTTCCTCCAGACACGATTATCTCAGCTTGAGAAAGGTCTATTTTTGAAATCTTTCTCATCTTAGTTTCGATATTTTTTACTCTTGAAATCAATAACTCATTTTCAGGATAAATTTTTTGTACTTTTGTTTCAATCTCTTGATCTGCATTAATTTTTTTCATAACTCCTGGACGGACTGTAGACATCTGAGGTCTGTTTTTTGGACAGATTATAGTCGCCATCAAATTCCCTCCAAAAGCCGGTCTAGTCTGCAACAGTTTTTTATCTGACTCATCAATTTCTAGTGCCGTACAATCTGCTGTCAGCCCTGTTCCCAGTCTCCCTGCTAATCTAGGGGCCAAATCTCTTCCTATTGTTGTTGCTCCCACTAAGACTATATTTGGTTTATTTTCTGAGATAAGTTTCCCTACTATATTTACATAGCTATCTGTCTGGTATTCTTTTAATGATGGATCCCCTGCATAGATTATATTATTTATGGGATATGCTAAAAGTTTTTCTATTTCTGAATCTAAATTTTCTCCACAAATAACTAAAGTTAATTCCTCATTAATTTTTTCAGCTAATTTTCTACCTTCTCCCAAAAGCTCCAGGGTTACAGCCTCTATTTTAAAATCTCTCTGTTCGCCTATTACCCATACACCCTTATATTCTTCTATATTTATCTCTTGATTGACTTTGGCTCTCATAACTTTCCTCCTGCATTTATAATAGCTTTAATTCCTTAAACTTCTCGTTGAAATTAGTTTTTAACTCATAGATGTTTCCTTTTACTATCTCTTTCTTTTTTTCTCTTAGAGGAACAAAGCTCTTATATACATTTGTTGGAGATCCTTTTAATCCTATCTGAGTTATGTCTATTGTTTCTAAGTCCTTTATTGTCCACTCCTCTATTAAATTTTCTTCGAAATATTTGAAAATTCTTTTTACATGGGGGTATCTAGGTTCTTTTATTCCTTTTATAACAGTCAATAGAACTGGTGTCTTGGCTTCCATTTTTATATCTCTATCTTCAAAATATCTATTGGCCACTACTTTTTTATCTCGTATCTCCAGATCATTTACATATGTTATCTGTGGCAGATCCAAAAATTCTGCTATTTCAGGACCCACTTGCGCAGTATCTCCATCGATAGCTTGTCTTCCACAGATTACAATGTCATAGTCTTTTATTTTTTCTATAGCCGCTGATAATATTGTTGCTGTTGCCCATGTGTCCGATCCTGCAAAACTTCTATCAGTGAGAAGAATTCCGCTGTCTGCACCCATTGCTAGCCCTTCATTTATTGCATCCTTTGCTTGAGGTGGACCCATCGTTAAAATTTTCACCTCTGCATCATAATTATCCTTGAGTTTTAAAGCCATCTCTAATGCATATCTGTCATCTGGATTGATAATACTTTCCACTCCATCTCTTATTAACGTTCCTGTCTCACTGTTTATCTTTACTTCTTCTGTATTTGGCACTTGCTTTAAGCAAACTATTACTTTCATATTCCTCCCGCTACTTTATCACTTGTTTTGCAATAACTATTTTATGAATTTCCGATGTTCCTTCATATATTTCTGTAATTTTAGCATCTCTCAACATTCTCTCTAAAGGATACTCTTTCATGTATCCGTAACCACCATGTATTTGAAGTGCTTTATCTGTTACAAATTTTGCTGTTTCTGAAGCAAAATACTTGCACATAGCCGCTTCTTTTGTGTGAGGTTTTCCTATTTGCTTCAACCAAGCTGCATAATTTATCAGATGTCTAGCCGCCTCTATTCTAGTTGCCATATCTGCTATATACCAGCTTATTCCCTGGAATGAGGATATGGGCTTTCCAAACTGCTCTCTTTCCTTAGAATATTCTATCGCTTCGTTTAAGGCCCCTTCTGCCAGTCCTAAAGCCTGAGAAGCTATACCGATTCTAGCTCCGTCCAGTCCAATCATAGAGATTTTAAATCCCTCTCCCTCTTTTCCCAGCAGGTTACTTTTAGGAATTCTACAGTTTTCAAATATAAGCTCGACTGTTTCTGACCCTCTTATTCCCATTTTATCCTCTGTTTTTCCTATGGAAAATCCAGGAGTACCTTTATCTACTATTATTGCTGACAAACCTTTTAATTTTTTTGTGGGATCTGTAGATGCGATTAGAATTAATGCTTCTGCCTGCCCACCACCGGTTATAAAGCATTTGGTTCCATTGATTATATAGTGATCTCCGTCTGATAAGGCAGTGGTATTTACTGAACCTGCATCAGAACCTGCATTGGGTTCTGTCAAGGCAAAGGCTCCCAGTTTTCCCCCCACCGACATCATAGGTAAATATTTGGATTTTTGGTCGTTGGTTCCGAACTTTTTTATCAGTTCTCCAAATAATAAATGGATTGACAGCATCGCTCCTGTTGTTCCACATTTTTTTGATAATTCCTCAACTGCAATTATTTTACTGAACTCATCTCCACCTGATCCTCCAAATTCTATAGGGGTATGTACTCCTGTTAAGCCAAATTTTGCCATTTTTTCAAAAGTCTCTCTTGGAAATCTTCCAGTTTCATCTATCTCCTTTGCAAG
>JBOFCM010000084.1:0-9091 GCA_051646055.1 Fusobacteriaceae bacterium | reverse complement strand
GTTATCGACTATCTGAAAGAAAAAAAATGCAAAGCTCTGGTAACTACCCACTACAGTGAGGTAAAAGCTCATGGATATAACGATCCGGATATAGAGACAGCTTCAATGGAGTTCAATGTGGAAACTTTGTCGCCTACTTACAGACTCCTTGTGGGAATCCCTGGAGAGAGTAATGCCCTTACAATAGCTAAACGTCTGGGAGTTTCTGAAGCTATAATTGAAAAAGCCAGATCCTATGTAAGTGATGAGAATAAAAAAGTTGAAAAGATGATTGCAAATATTAAAGAAAAATCTGATGAGTTAGAAGTGATGAAGGAGGAGATAGCTCTTCTGAAATCCACTCTGGAGAGAGAGAAAAATGATTACAGTTCAAAATTGGCAGCTCTCGAAAAAGAGAAAAATGAGATTTTGAGAAGTGGTTATGAGAAAGCTGAGCAGATGATGAAAGATATGCAGGCTAAGGCAGCAGGTCTTATAGAGAAGATTCAGAAGGAAGAGAATAAAAAAGAGGATCTTAAAGAGGTTCAAAAAAGCCTGACTCATTTGAGAGCTGCTATAACTAAAGAAAAATCTCAGAATGTAGCTGCCAAACCTAAAGTTGAAATAAAAGTTGACTTTAAAGAGGGGGATAAAGTTTTTGTAAAAAGTCTGAATCAGTTTGCTACGGTTCTGAAGATAAACAAAAACAGAGAGACAGCCATAATTCAGGCAGGTATCCTAAAAATGGAGCTTCCTCTCCTGGATATGAGAAAGAGTGAAGAGGAAAAAAAGAGAACCTATGCTGCGGCAGGAACCGGTACAGGAACAAAGGTAAAATATCAGATTGACCTAAGAGGTAAAATGGTAGATGAGGCTATATTTGAATTGGAAACATACTTGGATCGTGCTGTAATGAGTGGGTATAACGATATCTATGTTGTTCACGGGAAAGGTACTGGGGCTCTTCGTGAAGGGATTCTCAAATACCTTAAGGGATGTAGATATGTTAAAGAGTTCAGAACAGGAGGGCATAACGAGGGAGGACTTGGATGTACAGTGGTGACTTTAAAATAGATGAAAAATTCACCCTCATTGTGGCAGCGGCAGGCTCTGGAAAACGGATGAATCTTGGAATTCCCAAGCAATATCTGGAGCTGGACTCTGTCCCGCTCTATCTCCATTCGGTTTTGGTGGGAGAAAAATCAGAACTTGTAGAGGAGGTAGTCATTGTGGCTCCAACCGGAGATAGAGAGCTCATAGAAAACCAGTGCAAAATTCATGGTATGACTAAAAGACTGAAGATTGTTTCTGGAGGAGCTGAGCGTCAGGATTCTATAATGGCAGGACTTAGAGCTGCTACTTGCCCTTTGGTTGCTGTTCAGGACGGCGCGAGACCCTTTATGAAAGATAGTTATCTTTGGGAGAGTTACAAACTTCTTAAAAACAGTGAAATAAAGACCGACGGAACAGTGGTAGGCGTAAAGGTTAAAGATACAGTGAAAATAATAGATTCTCAGGGGATAGTAGTGAACACTCCTCCCCGGGAAAATATCATTTTGGCTCAAACACCTCAGTGTTTTAGAAGGGATTATCTTCTAGAGGTATACCAAAAAGCTCAAGAGGAAAATTTCATGGGAACTGATGACTCATCCCTTGCAGAGAGGTATGGTGGCAAGATTAGGGTGGTTTTTGGAGATTATGAAAATATAAAAATAACAACAGTGGAGGACATTAAAATTGCAAGGAGTTGGAAAGATGAAGATAGAGCTGGCTCAGTATAAGCCTGTTTTGGGTGATGTGAAAAAAAATTTAGAGAATATAGTAAGAATATGCAGGGAATCCATAAAAAATAAAAATAATCTCATAGTTTTTCCAGAACTTGCCCTAAGCGGTTATCTTCTTGAGGATCTGGCTTTTAGTACAGGGATGAGAGAGATACCTGGAGAACTTCTAGAACTGAGTAAGGAAATCTCCATAGTTATTGGGGGAGTTGAAAGAGGTTCTGATAGATATATATATAACTCAGCTTATTACCTGGAAGGGGGAGAAATTCTCCATACTCACAGAAAGGTATACCTCCCAACTTACGGAATGTTTGATGAGGCTAGATATTTTAGGGCTGGAAACAGCATAATGGCCTTTCATACGAAATTTGGAAAAATAGGAATGCTTATCTGTGAAGATATGTGGCATCCTGCATCAGCTTTTATTCTGGCACAGGACGGAGCGGAACACATAATAGTTCTTACAAATAGTCCGGCAAGAGGGCTAGGGGATGAGATGACCATAGAGGAAGAGTGGGATTCTCTTTTACACAGTGCAGCAATAAGCAATACGGTTTTTATAACTATGGTAAACAGAACAGGAGTAGAAGATGGAGTTTCCTTCTGGGGAGGATCCAGAATATATGCTCCTAACGGTGATAAAATTCTGTCTATGGAAGACTTCAGAGATTATAGTCAAAGTGCGGAATTGGATTATAATCTTATAGACAGGGTGCGTTTTGCTGGGGGAACAGCTAAAAATGAAAATCTTCCTCTTATACTAAAAGAGCTGAATAGAGTCTGGAAGGGATAGAGATGATAAAAATCATGAGAGGTTTCCTGGTGGGATTGCTGTCGCTCATAGCTGTTTTTACCGGATACAATGTCTATAAAATTTCTCCTAGAGAGTTCATAACTGACGATTTAACCTTTGCCTATGTCAATGAAAATATAAAAGGCATGGATATAGAGGACTTTCTGGAATTTGTGGAAAATGAAGGCTATAATTTTGATAAGGAAAAAGTGAAAGGGATTCAGAAAAAAATATCTGGAATCTACCTTATTGAAACCGCTTCTTTTTTCAACACAAATAAAAATCCTGTTCTTATCTTAGATGTAGGGCTGAATTTTCCTTTGTATTATTTTAAGTTGAATGAATATTTTGATTTTACAGGTGAAAATTACATACTTAAATCTCAATATATAGAGAGTTTGGGCTTGGAAAAATTCGGGATAGATGAGATCTATATGCGACCTCACAGAGGTAACTATATTTTGGCTGAAAATCCTGAAAAAATAGAACAGCTAATCTCTCAGAGAACGGCTATGTCAGATGAGGGAGAAAAATTTCTTTGGAATATGGAATATGGGAATTTAGGAATACTCTTTTTTAACTTTAAAAGGGAAGAGGTTTATGGTCTTAATGCCCTATCCGTAGTGATGGATTACAAGCAGAAAAAAATGGATATTTTTTCAGTTTTATCTTTTAAAGAATTAAGATTGACTATTCCTAAAAACGGATATGAGAAAAGTTTGGAAAAATATATAGGGGAGGATACCCTGTATGTTAGAACCCAGGATTATGTGAAGGGATATGATATTACAAGAAAATATCTGAAAAAAGATAAAAAAATAGATTTTCTTTTTAATTTTTGGCAGAACGTATTGGGAATAGATGTAGTAAGGATGTTGGAAGATATAAATCAGGAAACTATCTATAATTTCCATGAAAAGAGCGGAATTATAAAATTTAAAGAGAAAGACAGAATTCGAAGAATTGTTGGATGGATCTCTTCGACAAATAATATGGGGCTAGAAACAAAAGTGGAACTGGAGGGTGATTATCTCTATTTTGGAGATGAAAGACTGAGTTCTCATGAAGAGAACCCTATAAAATTAAAAGATAATCAAATTTTATATTATGATAGAAAAATTGATGAAAAAGAGATGAAATTTGAGGCTTTCAATTTAGAAAAGGTTGTAAAAATAGTAGGGAAAGTCAACGATAGAGTGTTAAGTGAAGTAATTGACAAAATAGAAAATCTAGGAAGGAGAGATGAAAAATGATAAAAATACACAATACCCTTACAGGAAAAATGGATGAATTCAAGCCAATGATACCGGGAGAGGTTTCAATGTATGTATGTGGACCCACAGTGTATAACTATATTCACATAGGAAATGCCAGACCGGCAATGTTCTTTGATACAGTAAGAAGATATTTTGAATACAGAGGATATAAAGTAAAGTATGTTCAAAACTTTACAGATGTAGATGACAAAATGATAAAAAGAGCCAATGAAGAGGGGATAACCCTTAAGGACGTGGCGGATAAGTATATAGCAGCATATTTTGAAGATACTGCAAAAATAAATCTGAAAGAGGAAGGGATGATTCGTCCTAAGGCAACAGAATATATCGATGAGATGATAAAACTTGTAGAGATTCTTATTGATAAAGGTTATGCCTACGAAGTGGATGGGGATGTGTATTTCCTTGTGGAAAAATATAAGGAAGAGTATGGAGCGCTTTCTAAACAAAATGTAGAAGACCTTCAAAGCGGGGCTAGAATAGATGTAAATGAGATAAAGAGATCTCCTTTGGATTTTGCACTTTGGAAAGCAGCTAAACCTGGTGAGCCGAGCTGGACATCTCCTTGGGGAGAAGGACGTCCAGGTTGGCATATAGAGTGTTCAGCTATGTCCAATAAAATTCTTGGACCAACTTTTGATATCCACGGAGGAGGACAGGACCTTATTTTCCCTCATCATGAGAACGAAATTGCTCAATCGAAATGCTCTACCGGTGGAGAGTTTGCAAGATATTGGATACATAACGGGTATATCAATGTCAAGGGAGAAAAGATGTCTAAATCTCTTGGGAACTTTTTCCTATTGAGAGAGGTTCTGGAGAAATATGATGGAAATGTGGTTAGATTTTTTGTGCTAAGTTCTCACTATAGAAAACCTATCGATTTCTCAGAAGAGGAGATGAAACAGGCTAAAGCTGGATTAGAGAGAATTGGAAATGCACTTTCAAGGGCTGAAAATGCTCTTAAGGGAAATGCTGTAGCTGATGGAAATAATGCTGCTGAACTGGCAGAGAGTTTCAAAGCTAGTAGAGAGAAGTTTATAGAGGGTATGGATGAAGACTTCAATACTGCACTTGGAATCGGATCTATCTTTGAACTTGTGAGAGAGCTAAATAAAACTCTAGATAGCGAAAAATTCACTGGGGAAGCTTTGGAAACCATAAAAGCTTCGAGAGAATATATTATTCAGGTAATGGAAGAGGTTTTGGGAGTTAAGGTTGCCCTGGAAAAGGAAACTGATAATATGACTTCTGAACTTGTGGAGCTTATGCTGGAAATCAGAAGAGATCTTAGAGGTGAAAAGAATTGGGCTATGTCTGACAAGATAAGGGATAGACTTGGAGATCTGGGAATAAAAATAAAAGACGGAAAGGATACAACCCAATGGTCAATGTAAAAGAGGCGAACGGATTAATTCTTGCTTATTGGGGAGATGCAGTATGGGAGCTTTTGGTAAGGGAGCATGGGATAGCTAAGGGGTATAACATATCCAACCTGAACAGATACTGTAAAAAATTTGTTCATGCTAAAATTCAGAGTATGATGCTACAGAAAATTTTACCTCTTTTGGAAAAAGAGGATGCAGAAATAGTGAAACGAGCCAAGAATAGCAATATAAAAACATTTCCGAAATCCTGCTCAGTCATGGAATATAAAGAAGCCACGGCTTTTGAAGCCCTTATAGCTCTCTGGTACCAGAGAGGAGAGGTAGAGAGGATAAGAGAAATAATAAAAAATATGGAGGAGATAATCTGATGTTTGGTTTTGGTAAAAACGGAAGAAGTATAGGTATAGATTTAGGGACAGCTAATACCTTGGTATATAGCAAGAAACACGGAAAGATAGTTCTGAATGAACCCTCTGTAGTGGCCATGGATAAAGAGACAAGAAAGGTTCTAGCAGTGGGAAATGAAGCTAAGGAGATGCTGGGAAAAACTCCAGATTCTATAATAGCTGTAAAACCATTGAGTGAAGGAGTTATAGCGGACTACGACATAACTGAAGCTATGATAAAATATTTTATAAAAAAAGTTTTTGGAAAATATAGTTTTTTTATGCCTGAAATAATGATCTGTGTGCCTATTGATGTTACAGGGGTTGAGAAAAGAGCTGTACTGGAAGCTGCAATCTCTGCCGGTGCAAAAAAAGCTTATCTTATAGAAGAGGCCCGTGCGGCAGCTCTGGGATCAGGAATGGATATATCTGCACCTCAGGGAAATATGATAGTTGATATAGGTGGAGGATCTACTGACGTAGCGGTAATCTCACTGGGTGGAACAGTTGTGAGTAAAACTATAAGAGTAGCAGGAAACAACTTTGATGCAGATATAATAAAATTTATAAAGAAAAAGCACAGTCTTCTGATTGGAGAGAAAACGGCCGAAGAGATAAAGATGACAATAGGTACAGCTACTCCTCTTGAACAGGAGGAAACTATGATTGTAAAAGGAAGGGATATGATAATGGGACTTCCTAAATCAATAGAGATAGGTTCGGAAGAGGTTAGAGAAGCACTTAAAGATTCTCTAATGGAGATAGTGAACTGTATAAAGCTCGTTCTTGAAAAAACTCCTCCCGAATTGTCTTCGGATATAGTGGATGACGGAATAGTCATGACAGGTGGAGGATCTCTTATAAGACATTTTACAGATTTAGTATCTCAATGTACCAATCTGAAGGTCAGATTAGCTGAAAATCCTTTGGAAAGTGTTGTTATTGGAGCTGGAATAGCACTTGAGCAGCTGGATATACTGAGAAAAATAGAAAAAGTAGAAAGATAATCATGGTAAAAGAACTTCAATGCCATCAAGATGTGAAAAATTTTCTTAAAAATGAATTAACAAGGGAAAAAAGTTCGGCTACCTATCTTTTTCATGGAAATGATACTGGACAGCTTCTAGAAATAGCACTTGCCTTTGCCAAGGGACTGAATTGCTCTGAGTTGCCCCATGATTTCTGTGGTCAATGCAGTATCTGCAAGAGGATAGAAAGTCATTCCTATCCTGATCTTGAAATATTGGATGGAGAAAAGGGGATAAAAATAGCTCAAATAAGGGAGATTATCGAAAAAAGTGCAGTAACATCCTATGAGGGAGGTAAGAAAATTTTCATTTTAGAAAATTTTCAGAAAGTTTCCAAAGAGGTTTCCAATGCCCTTCTGAAAACTATAGAAGAGCCTCCTGTAAATAATTTTTTCATACTGCTTTCTCCTACTTTAAATATTTTACCCACTGTAAAATCCAGAGCTGTAATTGTAAAAATACCTCTTCAGAGTCCGGAAGATTTAGGTGTTACACAAGAGGCATATGATTTTTTTAGAGGGAATAGCAAAGATTTAAAGGCGTACAGAGAGGGAGATTATAATTTAGAGGATCCTCTTTCTTATGAAGGGATGGGAAAACATATTGATGAATATATAAAAAATGGTAAAAAAATAGAGGAGAAGATAGCTATTTTTCGGGGACTAAGGGATTTTTCCTACAACAGAAAATGGCTTTCACCTATGGACAGACTATTTTTTGTGGATATTCTCTGCAGAGGTGTACAAAAAGAGCGTGAGCTGATATTTGAAATACTCTCTTATTTAGCTTATCTGGAAAAAAATCCTGAACAGCTGAAGAGGCTTTTAGAGGCAAAAAATTCTTTAAGGCTCCCTTTGAATATGAGGTATATACTTCTTCAGCTTTTCTTGTAGATGCTTTGAATTACATAAAAAGGAATAAGGAACTCTGTGTAGTAAATAAAAGTATAGAGATATATACTAAAAAACACATAGGAGGCCTTTATGCTAGACAGAGAGGAAAGAATCAGAATAATTTTAAATGAGTGTAAAAACTTCAGTAAGATATCTAATCAGGAATTAAATATATTAAACAATATTCACGGTATGCTTGTAAATGAAGTTTCTGGTGACGTTAAAAATATCTATCAGGGAGTATCGAAAGATGAGATGAAAGAAGATGTAAAAATTCTTTTGGATCATGTAGATGATATAAAAAATGAGGAATATAAAGAGTTTTTGATGGAGATTATTATAAAACTTACTAAAGTAGTCCTTGCCTGAAAATAGGATTCACGGGGTGATAAAGCCCTAGTGAATCCTATTTTTTTTGAAAATTAAAATTAAAATAAAAAAAAGCTTGAATTAATATTTTTTATATGGTATATTTATTGAGCAGTGGAAAGATGGTCGCATAGCTCAGTTGGGAGAGCACCTGCCTTACAAGCAGGGGGTCACAGGTTCAAGTCCTGTTGTGACCACCATTAAATTTTGGGGGTGTAGCTCAGTTGGTTAGAGCGCATGCCTGTCACGCATGAGGTCGCGAGTTCGAGCCTCGTCACTCCCGCCATTTTTGCCCAGATAGCTCAGTCGGTAGAGCAGGAGACTGAAAATCTCCGTGTCCGTGGTTCGATTCCGCGTCTGGGCACCATTTTCAAAATTGATGGCGACGTCGCCAAGCGGTAAGGCAGAGGTCTGCAAAATCTCTATGCACCAGTTCAAATCTGGTCGTCGCCTCCATTTTACAACGTCAGAAAATAATTTAGAAAAAATTAAAAAAAGATGTTGACAAAATTTTGAAAGTATTGTATACTTATAAATGTCTGAAACGCGAGTTGATGACAAAAACAGATATGCCTCGTTAGCTCATATGGTAGAGCAACTGACTTGTAATCAGTAGGTGGTTGGTTCGATTCCGACACGAGGCACCATTCAGAGTGCCCCGTTCGTTCAGTGGTAAGGACAACAGATTTTCACTCTGTAGACAGGGGTTCAATTCCCCTACGGGGTACCAAAACAATTTAATAATGTGGTGAGGTTCCCGAGCGGCCAAAGGGATCAGACTGTAAATCTGACGGCTCTGCCTTCGAAGGTTCGAATCCTTCTCTCACCACCACTTTAAATCCTACACCGGTATGTTACAAAAGCATATGTAAGTGTGGTTTTTTTATTTATGGATTTTTTTAAAAATAGAATCGGTAAAAAACTTTGTAAAGAAGAACAAATTTACAGAAAATTTACTTGAAAAAAATAGTTTATTAGTATATTATTTAGTATGGTATTAAAAACAAATCAGGAGGAATGAAAGAATGGCTAAAGAAAAATTCGAAAGAAGCAAACCCCACGTTAACGTTGGAACAATCGGACACGTTGACCACGGAAAAACTACAACTACAGCTGCTATCTCTAAAGTATTATCAGATTTAGGACTAGCTAAAAAAGTTGATTTCGCAAACATTGATGCGGCTCCAGAAGAGA
>JBOFCM010000083.1:0-1555 GCA_051646055.1 Fusobacteriaceae bacterium | reverse complement strand
GGTTTTTATGGGGCTGTTGAGCTTCTCATAGGCATTCTGAAGCAGTCGCCCTACTCTTTCCTCTCCATACTCCTCAAATTGATTCAGAAGGAAATCATAGGTTTTTTTATCCCAGGATTTTTCTATATACCTGTTTCTTTTGACAAATTCTATTTTCTCCAGAATTTTTTTTGTGAAAACAATATTTTTTCTTTCAATTTTCAGTTCCAATCCATAAAAAGAGGATTTTTTTTTGAAAGTGCAACTTAGTTTGAGTTTTGCCACCCTTTCCAACTCTTCCAGTGTGGGAAGAAGAAATTTATTCGAAAAATTTTTACGGTTTTTAGAATAACTTTCTGGAAGGGAGAAACACTCCATTATCTCATGTTTTGTCAGCTCTAGACTTCCTCGCTTCTTGTGATCTGTTATCAGGAGATAGAGCTTTATTGCATATTTTAATTTAAGATTTTTGATTATCTCCATATCTATAGAGGCATACTGGTCAGGGAAAACCAAAAAGTTTAAAACTTTTTTCGGAATCTGATAGCGGAAAATCAGTCCCTCTTCCCTCTGAATAAACTCCACCTCTTTTACCACCCGACTCAGAAGTTCCTTGGGAATCTTTTTTCTGTTGATAAAATTAAAAACAAACCATTTCCCTCCCAACTCTTCCAACTCATCTCTCACTCTTGTAATATTAATACTGTTTTCCTTTGCCAATTTTGTAAGATTGAGCTCCTGAAACTCTGAATATTTTTCCACAGCTTTTTCTCTCAGATTTTCTTTTAAAAGCTCCAGATCATAACTGAAAGTTTCCCCTCTTCCTGTAAAAAGTGTTCTGGATAGCTCTTTCCCCTCTTCTCCTGGATACTGGGAAATCAAAATTTTTCCAATTTCCCTGTTCATCTCAGTTTGAGCCTTGAAAAAAATGTTCAGCACTATTTTTTCACAGGCATTTTTTATGAGCCTGTTGTCCTGAGATTTATTACTTGTCAAAATAGAGTGGCAATAAAGTTTCATTCTTTCCCCCTTATGAATTTAATGTAATTTATACTGCCACATAATGACCTTAAATTCAATTTTAAATCCTAATTATTTTCCAAAATATGTTTCTTATATAAATTTTTATTTCTGTTTCTATACATATGATTAAATAAATCAGCTTTTTAATCTTTCAAAAAGTTGCAATGTTCTTGCAAAAAGTTGCATTTTACCCCATTTCTTCTTTCAAAAAGTTGCATTTCTCTTTCCAAAAGTTGCAATTGCCCTCATTTTACCCTTGGTATTACTGGGTAAAAAGGGTCGGAAAAATAGTAAAAATAGATAAAAATAGTAAAAACAAGAGAAGAGATTTTTAAAAAAAATTTTATATCAAAAAACAATTATAGACATTATAAAACATTATAAACATTACCGAGCTAAAAACTCAGTATTACCAATATGAAAATCAATTTCTTTAAAACATTTATATGCAGATTTAAAACATTTATATGGGAGAATCAAAACATCTATATGGAGATTCAAAACATTTATATGATACAATCAAAACATTTATTGAAAATGTGTTTTGAATTCT
>JBOFCM010000082.1:0-6973 GCA_051646055.1 Fusobacteriaceae bacterium | reverse complement strand
AATGCGAATGTGGTCATATTATGGATAGAGATTTAAATGCAAGTATAAATTTAAGCACTTATAGAGTTTCCTAAAGAAGAAAACTATAATATGTACCGTTCGTTATGCGGGAATTTAAGCCTTTGAAGAGTTATAAAAGCAAGAGTAGTCTTTAAATGTAGACAAAATTGAATTCTATGAAAAAGGAATGATACTTTTGACTTTATATATTTTATTAAAATAATTATAGAGTTTTATAAGTATTTGGTAACGGTATAATTAAATAGCTATAAAAGCAAAAGACAAAAGAGAGGATTTCGAGATAATCCTCTCTTTTTGTTAAAGCCTATTTTTTACCATAGAGTCTTTTTTCAATCTCTTTGATAAATCTTTTTAAAACAAAGATTCTTGCATAGTATTTATCATTTGCAGGAACTATATGCCAAGGGGAATATGTTGTAGATGTTCGTGAGATCATATCTTCAATCGCAGATTTATAGTCCTTCCACTTTTCACGATTTCTCCAGTCTTCCTCAGTAATTTTCCATTTTTTCTCAGGTGTATTTTCACGCTCTTTAAAACGTTTCAACTGCTCATCTTTAGATATCTGTAACCAGAATTTTAAAACGATAGCTCCATCATCTATCCACTGCTTCTCCATATCGTTGATCTCAGCATATGAACGTTTCCACTCATAGTTTGTAGCAAACTTTTCAATACGCTCTACAAGGACTCTTCCATACCAGGTTCTATCAAATATAGAGATATGCCCATTTCTAGGAAGAGCTTTCCAGAATCTCCATAGATAGTGGTGATTTTTCTCGATGGTGCTCGGAGCGGCAATAGGAATAACATCATAGCCTCTAGGGTCCATACGCCCAACTAATCTTTTGATATTTCCACCTTTTCCAGCAGCATCCCAGCCCTCATAAGCTATAATAACAGGGATTCTTCTAGTGTAGATCTCATGGTGTAGATTATAGATTTTCTCTTGAAGTTTCTCTAACTCTTTCTGGTACTCTTTTTTATCTAGAGCTTTATCTAGATCGATTTTGTCCAAAGAGAATGGTTTTTTATAGGGTAGAAGAACATCGTCTGGTCTCACCTCTTTTGCATTTAGATGATTTTCTATTTTTTCAACAATGATTCTAAAAATCTCTGACTTAGCTCCATAGATACTATCTGAAGAGACAATGTTCCAACCGCAATCAAAGTTGTTAGTTCGTTCTAAGATATCCTCCCAAGTACCAGCGATAGATTTATAGTTGAAGTTTTGTTGCCAAGCATAGGGAGTTACCTTCCAAGATTGAGCGGGGTTTTTCTTCGCTTTTATATATCTTTTTTTCTGAGCTTTTTTAGATATATGTAGGAAAAACTTCACTATGAGCATCCCGCTTCTTAAAAGAGAACGCTCGATTTTATTGATCTCTTTACATCTTCTAGTGAGATTGCTCTCCTCTGTAAAAGCGTAGTCATACCAAGATCTATCAAAAATATGGAAATCCCCCTTTCCGGGAATATTTTCTATATATTGCTTCAAAGGAAGTGAGTTTCCCTCTAAGGGATGGTTGTGGCTAACAACTTTATATCCTCTCGGGTCTAAAGTTAATAGAATATCGTTTATAACCGCTCCTTTTCCAGAGGCTTCAAGTCCTTCAAAAAGAATAAGGACTGGAATCCCCTTCTCTTTTGCTGTTCTTTGAAGTTCACCAAGTTTTAATTTCAAAGGTTCGATTGTTTTTTCAAACTCTTTTCTTTTCATTTTAAGACAACTTTCATTAGTTAAAATACCCATAAAAACCTCCTCAAATCTATATTAACTCAATTTTTCTCTATAATCTAAAAGATGTTTTATCATCAGATCATAACGAGCTGGAAATTTTTTGCTGTTATTTCCAAAATATTTTTGCATAATCTCTAAATCTTCGATTTTCACAAAATCCTCTAAGGTATTTATACCTTTATTGTGAAGAAGATTGATAATTTTTGGACTGATTCCTTGCGAGAAGTTTATATTAAATTTATTGTTCAGATATTTTCTAAGAGATGTCGAGTTAATCTCAATCTCATGAAGAGAGTTTCCTTCGATAGTTGTAACAACTTTCTTTTCATACTCACTGATCTCTTTGGATATACTTTCAAACTCTCTATCCGCAATCTCTAAAAAACCAGCTAGAAGTTTAAACCGTCTTTTTATATCTGGAGGGAGATGACCACTGAATTTATAGTTTTTATCGTGCTCTACCTCAGCCCAGGCATGCTGCAAAATTGTTCTCACCTGAATCTCAAACTTTAGATCACGAAATCTCTCAAACTCTGGAAGAGCTAAAAGATTTTCAGGCAGAGTTGCAACCAGATGTATAGTTTTATATCCGACTTTATCTTCACCAAGATTATCACTTTTATCCTCACTGTTGCTCTCATCAATTAGAAAAACAGTTCTCAAATAGGCTTCAACAATCTTTGTCTCACTCTCTAAGAAGGTTATAACACGCAGACCACAAAGATCAGTGGCCAAGTCAATAGAGGTGTAACCCTTTCGCTCTAACTTTTTTTGAAAGCTCTCACGTGTCTTAGCTCGACTAGTAATTGAGTGATATACAATTTTCTCTTTTTCAAAGGAGTGTTTAAGAAAACGTTCTAATCTTTTACCCATTTTTCTATAGAGCTCTCTATTTTTTTTATAATAATTTAAAATTTGAAATTGATTAAAATTAATATTTTCCATAGTTTCCATCCTTTAAACAAAAATATATACTATAGTTATATCACAAAAATCAAAAAATCCTTGTTTTTTTTATTTTATAATGCTACAATAGCTCAAATAATAACTTAGGAAATATCTATTCCACAGGTATAGTCTGTGGATTTTTTTTATTTAAAATTTAGGAGGAATCTGAATGAATGACAAAAGAGAGAAGTTTAGCAACAAAATTGGATTTATTTTATCATGTGTAGGAGCGGCTATAGGGCTTGGAAATATTTGGCTTTTCTCTTGGAAGCTAGGAACATATGGAGGTGGAGCCTTTTTAATTCCATACTTTATATTTATGGCTTTATTTGCATATATAGGATTGGTTGGAGAGATATCATTTGGTAGAATGATGAAAAAAGGAGTTCTAGGTGTTGGTGAGTTGATGCAAAAGAAGGGGATTCCACTTGCAAAAGTTTTACCGATTTTACCAATCGCTTCGGTAGCGGGGATATTTACATTCTATGTAATAGTTTTTGGATGGATAATAAAATATTTTGTGACATATTTGACAATGGATGTGGCGACACTGAATTTTGAGCAGTACTTTGGTAGCTTTGCTGGAAATGCAGAATCGATAGTTTGGCATCTAATTGCAGTACTAATAAGTATTGGAGTTATATCGCTAGGAGTTATAAAGGGGATAGAGAAAATAAATAAGATTGTAATGCCGTTGATGTTTTTAATATTTTTCGGTCTTATGATAAGATCATTGACTCTTCCTGGAGCTATGGAGGGAGTAAGATACTTACTAAACCCTGATTGGGATAAACTTTTAAATCCGGTGACTTGGGTAATGGCACTAGGGCAAGCCTTCTTTACAGTTGGTGTAAGTGGATCTGCTTTACTTGTGTATGGAAGCTATTTGGATAAGGATGTAAATATCTCTACAAGTGTAATCCAAACATGTATCTTAGATACTTTAGCTGCACTTATGGCAGGATTTATAATAATCCCTGCGGCTTTTGCTTTTGGATTTAACCCAGGAGCAGGACCGAGCTTACTGTTTATAACATTGCCATCTGTTTTCAATAACATACCTGGTGGAAAGATTTTAGGAGTTATATTCTTTTTAAGTGTTATCTTTGCAGCTGTTTCATCTGCAATAAACCAGTTAGAAGTTCCGGTGGAAGCCGCTATGCAAAAGTTTGGGATATCAAGAGTTAAGGCGAGTATAATCGTTGGTATGGGACTGTTCTTTATAGGGCTGCCACTTGATTTAGATATGAATATGTTTGGAGCTTTTGCTGATTTTATGACAATATACTTGATTCCTCTAGGAGCTCTTTTAGTTTTAGGATTCTACTTCTATGGAGTTAAGTCTGAGGCTATAGAGTATGAGATAGATTTAGGATCGAACTCTAAAATAGGAAGATATGTTGTTAAAATAGGAAGATATATATTTGTTCCAGGGGTTATAATAATCTTGATTTTAGGTGTTTTATATGGAGGAATAGGATAATAGATATAGTATAACTTCTATATGAAAGGGGTGAAGTTTATGATAAAAACGGTTTTCTTAAACAGATCTAAAGAGATTATAAAACTAGCTGTGCCTGCAGTTGGGGAGA
The DNA here is from genome assembly GCA_051646055.1 of Fusobacteriaceae bacterium. Lineage (GTDB taxonomy): Bacteria > Fusobacteriota > Fusobacteriia > Fusobacteriales > Fusobacteriaceae > JAGNZR01. Next base: position 2,671 of record JBOFCM010000082.1, on the reverse strand, counting down.
TGATTCTATATATGCTTATCTGGGTTTTTGATACTCTTATGGTAGGTAAGTATGGAGGACAAATAGCTGTTTCAGCTGTAGGGTTTAGTTCTGAGATTATGTATACATTTATAAACATACTAATTGGTATGGGATTGTCAATATCTATTACTTCTATAGTAGCTCGTTCATTAGGTGGGGGTGAGAATGAAAAAGCTAGGGAGATGGCAAATATAGGATTAAAATTGGGAGTTGGAATAGCAATTTTAGTTTCACTTATATTTTTTATTTTTTCAAGAGATATTTTAAGGTTAGCTGGAGCTAAAGATGAGGTTTTACTCTCGGGATATAAATATATGAGAATCTGTTCTATTGGATTACTTTTTAATATGCTTACGAATATTTTAAATGGTGTATTCAGAGGAGCAAAAAATACAAAGACACCACTTTATGGAGCGGCTATTTTGAATATAGTAAACTTATCTTTGGATTACGTTCTTATTTTTGGAAAGTTTGGTTTTCCAGAGTTGGGTGTTGAAGGAGCAGCGATAGCTACAGTAACTGGAAATGTTGTAGCATTTCTATTTATTTTGAACAGTTTGAAAAAATTACCTTTCAAATTGGGTTTGAAAGATAAAATGGATTTTAAAAATCTGAAAGAGTTGGTGAAGTTAGCTATTCCATCTGGATTACAAGAGGGTGCTTTTAGTATAGTGAGGCTCTTGAGTGTAATGATGGTGATGAGATTGGGAAGTTTAGCATTTTCAGCTAACCAGATTTCAGTGACGATAGAAAGTATCTCCTTTATGCCTGGATGGGGATTTGCTATCTCTTCAGTATCTTTAGTAGGATATAGTATTGGAAAAAAGGATCTGAAAGAAGCGAGAGAGTATGCGAATGTATCCCTTCTTTTAGCAGCTATAGTCATGGGATTTTTCTCGTTTGTATTTCTATTTTTTTCGGAAAATCTGGTTCGACTTTTTATTAAAAGTGATGAGGTTGAGGTTATAGCTTTAGGAGCAGCATGTCTTATGATTGGAGCGATTCAACAGATTCCAACTGCGATAGATATGGTGCTATCAGGAGCCTTAAAGGGAATGGGAGATACAAAGACACCATTTAGAATAGTTTTATTTTGTAACTGGTGCATAAGATTACCATTGATGTATTACTTTATATATTTAAATAGAATGCCAGTGACATATTTTTGGTGGATAACCTCTCTTCAATGGACACTAGAAGCTACAATTTTTATAAAGTTCTATCGAGATAAGTTCTATAAAGCATGATACAAAAATAAAGAAAAAAAGCTTAGAGGCCAGTAAAACCAGCTTCTAAGCTTTTCTTATATTTTATTTATTGTGCTTTCTAGCTATTTTAGGGAAGATAAGTCCAAGTCCAACTAAAACTATTGGAGTCATAACATTAAGAGTAATTTGGAAGAACCACTCTGAACTGAATGTCTCAATATTTTTAGGGAAGATTCCCATTAAACAAGCAAATGATGTGAAGGCAAAACACCAAACACCGATAGCAGTTGCTATTTTATCATTTTTAACAAACTTAAATCCTGAGTTAGAATGAAGTCCTTTGTTTCTAACAAACCCTCTAAGCCCGATATATGCTAAGAATACCCAAAGATATCTAAGTGGCATAACGATAGAGTTCAGATCTAGTAACCAGTTATAAAGGTTGTTCATATCTCCGATACCGATGGCAGGTATGATTATTAAAATACCAACTAATACAGCAGTTAACTTATAACCGTTGATAGGTGCACCATTTTCATTTGTCTTAGTGAATGCAGCAGGTATGAAGTTTTTGTCCCCTTCTCCAATTAAAATCTTAAGTGGAGCATCTATCGAGAACATAAGTGCCGATATTTGTGATAGAGTGTTAGCTACAGCATATAAAACCATAAGAGCATTTCCAACTCCATAGTATTCACCAAGAAGTTTGAATGCATAGTATTGACCATTCATTTTTAAGTCAGCTGGAATATTGCTGCTGTTGAACATGATTCCCATAGCAAATGATCCAAGCAGTGCTGACATTCCTACCATAGCTGCAAGAGCTAACATCCCTTTAGGGAAGTTCTTGTTAGGGTTTTCAACATCCTTTACATATGGAGATATCTTTTCACAACCTCCAACAGCAAATACTAACATAGATATAGTAGTAAAATATGTAAAGTCAAACTTAGGTAAAAACGTCGATAGTGTCCAAACCTCAGTAGCAGACTTTGCATCCACAAGAGATGGAGCAGCTACAGTTAGTAAGATATATAAAATACCCATAAAGAACATAGATGTTCCAGCAAGGGCTCCAATTTTCTTTAACGAGTTCATCCCTTTAGATGATAACCAAAGGAACAGTAAGAATATTCCTAAAACGATACTTTGTAAAAGTAACGGGTTAAATGTTTTGATAATATCTCCATTTCCGAAGAAAACCCAGCTCAATGCAACTAGTGCACTCTGAGGTTTTTGTGCTAGATATGGGATGTGTACAACCCAGTAAGTCCATCCAGCAAGATAAGCTATCATCGGACCATAAGTTGAGCCAACCCAACCTGAAACTCCTCCAGCTTTTTGTTCAAATACAGATCCCATCTCTCCTACCATAAGTGCATAAGGTAAGAAATAAAGAGAAAGGATTAAAATCCAAGATACAACAACTGTAAGTCCTTGGT
>JBOFCM010000081.1:0-1050 GCA_051646055.1 Fusobacteriaceae bacterium | reverse complement strand
AAGTCTTTAGCTCTTAACCAGGCAACAGATATGATGACAGCTAATCCTGATCTTGCAGGATTCTATGGTTCTAACGAAGGTTCTACTGTGGGAATTTCAAGAGCACTTGAGGAAAATGGAAAAGGTGGGCAGATAAAACTTGTAGGATTTGATTTCTCTCAGGATACCATCACTGGTCTAAACAATGGAACCATCCAGGCATCTATGGTTCAGAACCCTGAACGTATGGGATACGACGGAGTAGCTTCTGCTTATGACTTTATCGCAGGAAAAAAAGTGGAGAACCATATCGATACTGGAGTTAAAGTAGTTACTAAAAAGGATCTTTAATCCATGAGATATTATATTGGAATTGATATCGGGGGGACCAAAATGGCCTCCCTTATCTCTGATGAAAACTTTAATATTTTAAGCAGAAAATTTTTTCCTACCAGCTCTGTCCCATCTCCCCTGAAAACCATAGAAAAAATAGTGAAAAATATCTATGAACAGCTGGATGAACTCTCAATAGAAAAAAATAGTATTAAGAGTATCGGTATAAGCTGCGGAGGTCCTCTTAATAGCAAGAGGGGAGTTATACTCTCTCCTCCCAATCTTCCTGGATGGGATAATATCGAAATAGTCAGGATTTTGAAAGAAATTTTTAAGGTTCCTGTTTATCTTCAGAATGATGCCAATGCCTGTGCCCTTGCTGAATGGAAACTTGGAGCAGGAAGAGGATTTGAGAATCTGATTTTTCTCACTTTCGGAACAGGAATGGGGGCAGGACTCATACTCAATTCCAGACTATATTCTGGTAAAAATGATTGTGCAGGCGAGGTTGGTCATGTTCGGCTAACTCCTGAAGGTCCCATAGGATTTGGGAAATCTGGATCATTTGAGGGATACTGCAGTGGAGGAGGAATCGTTAATTTAGGAAGAATTTTCTTGGAGAAAGCTGAGATGGATGGATACAAAGGGAAACTTTCCGCTCTTTACAGAGATAAAGTTTCTGCTAAAGATATAATTTTTTTAGCTCGTGAGGGAGATCCCCTTGCCTTAAAAATTATA
>JBOFCM010000080.1:0-1837 GCA_051646055.1 Fusobacteriaceae bacterium | reverse complement strand
CCTCTTCAAGAGTCTCTCCTCCCACAAAGGAATTATCCACTATTTTGTTTTTAAAGGCTTCCTCTACAACAAAGTTTACCCCTGTATCCTCTGTTATTACTGCAAGGGCATCTGATATTGTCATTCCCTTAAAGTTAGCTGGCTGATCAAAGACAATTCCTCTGATATTCCCCTGTAGAGAAAATGACCATATCAGCAAAAACATTATAACCAAAAATTTTTTCTTCCCCATTCAAAACTCCTCTTAAACTATTTTGTATTTTTTTTTACTCTGTAATCGATAACTTCACCTGTCTCCCTGTCCTTAAAGGATACCAGATAGTTCTCTTCCTGCTCTTTTATACTGACAAAATATTGTTTTTCCTTTTCTCTATCCATATTTGGCATTTTGAAAAGTTTGCTGTCTGTTACAGTTAAGGCTCTTCCGTTCTTAAGATGAAGAACTCCATAAAGTCTTCCTCTCAGCCCTGTAATTACCATACTGGATATCTCTCTTCTCAAACCTTCATTGTTAGCTTTATTGAAGAATCTGTTTTTCAGTGACAGATTATCAGGTTCCAGTGCTTCCTTTGTAGAAGTATCTCCCAAAGTAAGTTTCTCTGCATATCCGCTGGCTTTTAGAGTTGTCCCTATTATCTCATCCTGCTTTAAAGCAATCTCTATAGGGTTATTACGAAATTGAATAAATGCTTCTCCATTTTCCAAAACAGTAAAAAATTCTGCCAACTGATCATAATCTGAAGTAAGATTGTACGAAACCTCTATCTTCGGCAGTGTATTTTCATCAGCCTTGATAGTTCCAGTCGCATTATTGTCTACAGTCTGGCTCTGGGTTCCATCTATCTTTTCAGCTATTATCTCAATTTTACCCACTGAGTTCAGATCCATTCCTAGAGAATTTAAAGCACCCTGTATATATTCCACAACTTCTAAAGGATCTTTAAACTCCACTGCAAAAAGTTTTTTCTTCAGTTCCTCATAGTTTTCAGCATCACTTTTACTCTTTTCTGTGTTTTTAGCAATCATCTTTTTGAGAGTTGTTTCGTTTGCTGTGAGCTCACGTCCTCTGTTTTGCTCTTTTGTTACTTGTGCCTTCAGCTGCTGACTTTTTTCATAAGGAATAAAATTCAGATAGTAACCTGCTCCCAGAAGGGTCACACCCATTATTCCCATAAGGAATTTCTCATTTTCCAGTAAAGTTCTAACCTGAGGAGGCATTTTCCCTAAAAATTCCTCTTTGTCCTCATTCCATTTCTCTTTTAAATTCTCAAATATCTCTAATTTTCCCATCCTCATCACCTACTTTATGTTCGCTTCTATTTTAAATGTATAGAACTGTCCAGCATTGTTAAGAGGACTGGAAGTTATGTTGAAGAATCCTTCTTTTAGAAGGTTTCTCTGAAATTCATATACTCCATCAGTAGTCTCTGCTGTTCCCACTAATTCAATTTTGTTTTCATTCATCTTTATATTCTCTACAAAGACACCTTTAGCAGCACTTTTTCTTAGGGCAAAAAGTACTTCATTAGCTCCCGGATTTCGATTTTCCATAATTTCTTGAAGTTTTTTAAGCTTCATCTCAAAATTTGGTATGGCAGCCATCTTTGATTGTAATTCTTTAACTCTTCCGTCAGTACGCTGATTTTCTGCAGCTATTCTGATTATTTCATTGTTTTTCATATACTGATCCGCTTTAAATCCTCCAAAGGCAAGAATCATTATGAAAATAGCTGCCCAGAACACTTTTACAAAACGGTCACAAATCAGAGACTGCTTCATCTCACTCTCCAGTAATTGATCCAGGAAGTTATACTCCGTTTCTCTTCCTTCCATTATC
>JBOFCM010000079.1:0-4848 GCA_051646055.1 Fusobacteriaceae bacterium | reverse complement strand
AGCAATACTGCTACATTAAAGGTAAAAATAAGCATAGAATAATATCCTTAAATCAGGCTACCAGATTTCTGGTAGCACCTTTTAAGAATATTAACAGGAGGAAAAATATGAGATTTATAGTGGGATTACTTTTTTGTATTCTTGGAAATTTAACTTATTCATACATAAATATAAATCCTGTTCATTTTGATAAAGTTATAACGGGAAAAGGAGATGGACAGGAGTACACACTCTACAACGGAACCTCTCTTCCAGTAAGATACACTGTGTATCTGGATAAACCAGAGCGGGAGAAGACCATGGAGGAGTGGATAGAATATTATCCTAAAAGTATTACCTTACAACCTGGAAGCGAGGGAAAGGTAAGAATATATATAAAGGCTCCAGAGAAGATAGAGGCGGGAGAGTACAGAGCAATTCTAGGGTTCCGTGAAATGGCTGTTCCTACAGAGGAAGCTATGAGAAAGGGTGAAAGTACGGTAAAGCTCCTGACCAACCTCAGAATGGAGATAACAGGCTTTGCCGGAGATATATCTCCACAGCTGGAGTTTTCCGGTACCAGTATTCTCAAAAGAGAGAGTTCCATAGAGTTCCTTGGCGAGATAAAAAACACTGGAAAAAGAAGAGGGAAGTATGAACTCTATCTTACAAATTCAAAAAATCGTGAAAAATATTTTCTAGGGGATATGAATATTCTCTCAGGGGAGAAGGTTGATTTCAGCCAGTTTAATCAGGAGATAAAAAACGAGGAATTTTTAAAAAGATTTAAGAGCTACGACAGGGTAGTGATTACAGATAGGAACAGTGGAGAGATTGCCAAAATGATGCTGATTCGTTAGGGGGATGATTCGTGAGAGTAGGAGGGAAAGAAAAATATCTGTTTGCAGTATTGGTTATGAGTTTTTTTTCTAGAACTCTTTTCTCAGACGAATTCACTCTGGAGGAGCTGGATATTTTGAGGAGAACCAACAGAATCTCCATAGAGGACTACGAGATACTGAAAAGCGAACTGACAGGGTATGCAGAAGATGGGGAATCCATCTATACCCTGATTATAAACGGTAACATAAAATTTAATATGTTCAAATTTATAAAAAAAGATGGAGAGGACTATTTTCCTCTGTTCAGTTTTTTCCAGATGCTGGAGTTTAAAAACTATGAATTTCTAAACAATAAAATCACCATGAAGTTGGGAAGAGATCTGGAAAATGTAGAGATAGACCTGGACAGGGGAAGGATAAAGATTGAGAGAACAGGGGAAGAGATACAGTTCAATCCTCAAGAGATAATAAAAAAGAATAGCGAGATCTATCTCCAGAGCGGTATTTTTGCAAAAATATTTCTGGACGGAATAGACAGAGATGAAAAAAAGCATACTCTCAGAATGAATCTGAATTTTAACACTCCTAGGGAGATAGAATATTATCTGAGGAATAACCTGAACAGAAGCCTTTCCAGTGAAGAGGGGGAGAGTATACTTTTCACCAATAAAAAAATGCTTTTTGATCTGGGATATACGAGAGTCAATCTGAAGCAGGAGCTGAACAGGGATGAAAAAGAAAAATCCTTTAAAAAAGATTGGGAGGGAGAACTGGGATATAAGGGAAACCTCCTCTACGGAGAGTTTACCACCTCCTATGATCTGAAAAATGAAATTTTCGGAAGCTCATATATCTATTATCCAGAAATCTGGAAGGAACACTCTCTGGAGTTGGGAAGCTACGGAGATAAAAATAGAGAGTGGGGAATGAATTTCAGAAAAGAGAAGGGGTACTATCTTTCGGGAAAAGAGATTGTTATCCGTGAGATTGTCCCTATGGGAAGTAGGGCAGAGCTCCTACACATGGGATTCCCCATAGAGATTCAGACAGAAGAGGATGGAGCGGTAGAATTTAGGAGCAGTGAGATCAAAGCTGACAGAAAATACAGCATAAAGATATATACTCCCGACGGAAAAATTTACACAGTAGACGTGGACACCTCTGTGGATTTCAGACTCCAGAACAGGGGACAGCTGGAATACAATCTGGATATCCGTGAGGATTACTCCAGTAAAAAATATTCCAGCCAGGGAAACCTATACTACGGTCTTACCAATAATCTTACCCTGGGGCTGGGAGCAGAGAGAATCCCAGAAAAAAAAGAGGAGAATACCCAATATCTCCATGATCTGAATCTGGATTTTATCTATTCAGATAGTGTAAAAAAAATGCCCTATACTCTCGCTCTTGGAAACAACTATACAGAGAAGGGAAAGTATAAAAATAGTCTGGAAGGACAGATAGATCTGAAAAATCTCAGACTGCGGACTGAACAGACAAAATACAGCAGTTACTACAAAGAGAGAGATGAGAGAAGTTATACTGCCGAGTATAATCCCGGTGGAGGTTACTCTCTGGACTATAACTACTACACCCAGAGCTACTCAGATTCAGAGAGAAAAACAAACTACTCTGTGGGATTATCACTGCACAGAAGCCCCATGAGGGATCTTCTCATGACCACTGAGTACAGAAAAAGAGGGGATTCTAGTGATGAGTATTCCCTGAATATGTACTACACAGGATTCCATCTGGTAAACACCCGTCTCAACAACAGATGGAGCAATGATGGAAAAGATTATGAAGCCAATCTGACCCTTATGAATAAAAATCTCTGGGAAAGAGCAAATTTCTCCCTGGAGATGGGATATCACAGCAGAGAAGAGGTAAGATTTACTCTCAAGTTTGATCTGAATTACAACAACTGGCTGACAGCAGGATTCAACCTAAATGACAAAGGAAGACAGGAGTATTCAGTAGGACTGGACAGGGTGGTGGATCTGAAGGACATCACTAAAAACATAGAGTCCATGGACACCAGCAGGGTAAAAGTTATAACCTTTGTAGACAGTAACAATAACAATGTTTTTGATCCTGGGGAGGAGACTCTTGAAAATGTAGATGTAAAGATAGGTTCCCAGAATGAAACTACAGATGAAAAGGGAGAAGCCTACTTCCACGGAGTTCCCAACGGAATACTCTACGATCTGAAACCGGTGGTAAAAAGACCGGGATATACCATGGGAAAAGAAAAAATCACCCTGAGAGGAAATAAGACAGGTACCATTGAAGCCAATATTCCCGTGAAGCCTCTGGCTTCCATCTCTGGGATGGTTGTCTATGATGAAAACCTTATTTTCTCCCGGGAAGATATGTCAGAGATCTATGAGAATACCCTTATCAAGGTAAAGGACAAGGAGGGAAATATCGTAGAACTTTCGGTTCCAGATGAAAACGGAATGTTTGACGTAAGCGGACTCTTCCCTGAAGATTATGAGGTAGAGATAATCTATATGGGTAAAAGCCATGAGATACCAAAATTCAATGAAACCATAAAGGTAAGTTATTTCAATAGAGACAGAAAAATAGCTTTCAATATAGGAGCTAAATCTGTGGCACTGAAGGAAAAAAATTAAAGGAGGGGAGTAAAACATGAAAAAAATAATAGCTTTGATACTTATTTTAAATTCTGTAGTTCTCTTCTCTCAGGACTATGGAATTGCAACTCTGCCCTCTTTCCAAGAGGATGGAGAGGCTGCAGCTCCATCCCCAGAATTTGTTCCAGTAGTTCCAGTTATAATTCAGGGGGATTCCTCTGAGCATGAAGGGGACGGTGCATGGAAGCTGGACAAAACTTTTAATCTTATGATGGAGTCCAGAGTTAATGTGGTGGTTCCTCTGGAGATTATCTCGGATATAGATATAAAAGCTACGGTAATAGATAATCAGGAGCTGGAAATTCCCTTTGAGATTGAGATGAACAGAGAGCCTGAAAAAAAAGATCACTATCTTCTCCAATACAGCCAAAGGGAGATAGATATTGATGGGGACGGGAAAATTGATACAAAAATATATTCTCCTAAGTACATAAACAAAAAAATTCTAGATGAAAATAGGCTGGTTATTCAAGGAGAAAACATAAGTAACGAGGGAACACACAGAAAAAAAATCTATATCACAGTGGAGATAAAGGACGGGGAGATAAGATGAGAACAATATATACCCTGATGCTTTTCCTTCTGGGAACAGTTATCTCCCTGGGAGAGGTAAAGATAAAAATAATTGAGCCCATGAGGTTTCACAGTCTGAACACAACCCATCTGGATAAAACAAAAGTTTTGGGAGTTGGAGTTTTGGAGATTCATGCAGACAACAGAGATGAGGATTTTGGAAAAAAACTGGTCTTTGAGTTTCCTCAGCATGGAGTCATGACCAACAGAAGAAAATTTATAAAGGTTGAAAAGTTCGGAATGGAAAAAAAAGAAAATGAGAAAGAAAAAGAAATGATAATAACAAAGGAGTGGGAGCAGGTAAAATTCTATGCTGTCCTGGATAGAAGAGAGCTGAACCAGGGCGAGGACATCAAGGATATAGAGGGAGAATATGTGGGCTATGTTCCCATAATAGTCTCCCAGTACAGTAGAAACTCAGGGTCTGAGGAGGGGAAAAATGAGAATTAGAAAACTTATTTTTTTTCTTCTTATCCCTCTTCTCTCGTTTCAGATTTTTTCCCAGAAGGGTGAGGTTAAGACAGTAGAAGCCCTTCCTACTAGGGAGAGAGCCGAGATGAATATTGAGGTTACTAAGATAAAATCTGAAAAAATACAGGGTCTGCTGAACAGAGATGAGAAAACTATTACTTTGGATCTTCCTGAGACAGTGGAGGGTTATGAATTTTTTTTCACTGAAAACCTTAACTCCCTTCCCTCCTATTCAGGTAACAGGGTGAGAATGGGCACTAGAGAAACAGGAAAATACAACTATAAAATAGATGGCGCCCAGGGAAAAAAGAAAATGAAAATAAATT
>JBOFCM010000078.1:0-1102 GCA_051646055.1 Fusobacteriaceae bacterium | reverse complement strand
TTACCAGCAAACACTGGAATAGCATTAAACGGAGAGTTTGAGTACGGAATATACAAAACAGAAAAAGGAAACTTAATCTTAGCAAAAGTTTTAGCTGATAAAGCATTCCTTGATATGGGAGTAAAAGAAGTAGAGTTAGTAAAAGAGTTCGTGGGAGCGGATTTAGAAAACTTAACTTACAAGCACCCATTCTTAGATAGAACTGGAAAAGTTGTTTTAGGAACTCACGTAACTGCTGAAGCGGGTACAGGAGTAGTTCATACAGCACCAGGACACGGTCAAGATGACTATGTTGTAGGAGTTAGATATGGATTGCCAATTATTTCTCCAATTAACAACAAAGGAGTTTTAACTGAGGAAGCTGGACAATTTGCTGGATTATTCTATAAAAAAGCGAATAAAGTTATAGCTGAGCACTTAACAGAGACAGGACATCTGTTAAGTTATAAAGAGTTTGAGCATTCATACCCACACGATTGGAGATCAAAAACTCCAGTAATATTCAGAGCAACTGAGCAATGGTTTATTAGATGTGAGGGATCTGACTTAAGAGAAAAGGCTTTAAGAGCATTAGATGATGTCAAGTTCGTTCCAGAGTGGGGAAGAAACAGAATAGGTTCAATGCTAGAAACAAGACCTGACTGGTGTATCTCAAGACAAAGAACTTGGGGAGTACCAATTCCTGTATTCTATAATGAAGTAACTGGAAAAGAGATCTTTGAAAGAGAAATTTTAGATAGAGTTATTGGAATAGTAAAAACTGAAGGATCTGCAGCTTGGGTAAAATATTCAGCAGAAGAGTTAATCGGAGAAGAGCTTTTAGTAAAATATAACTTAAAAGGTTTAGAGTTAAGAAAAGAAACAAACATAATGGACGTTTGGTTTGATTCAGGAGTTTCTCATAGATCTGTATTAGAAACTAGAGAGGGACTTCATAGACCAGCTGACCTATACTTAGAAGGATCAGATCAACATAGAGGATGGTTCCAAACATCACTATTAACATCTGTAGGATCAACAGGAGATGCTCCATTTAAGATGTTATTAACTCACGGATTCGTAAATGATGGTGAGGGTAAAAAGATGTCTAAATCAGTAGGTA
>JBOFCM010000077.1:0-10587 GCA_051646055.1 Fusobacteriaceae bacterium | reverse complement strand
AAGCTTTCCCAATGAATTAGTTGCACCTGTTATCGGATCGGAAGAAAGATATATTAACTTATCCTCTCCACAGGCAATAATTGCACAATCTCCACCAATTTCTGGATTGCTGATTACCTCTTCTCTGTTATTTTTTATATTTTTCAAAATCAAATTTTTCAGATCACCTGTTTTAAGTTTTCCTATCTGCATCTGCATTTGCATACACCATTCCCCATAAAATTCTAATTCTTAACATATAATTATACTGATTTTTTGTCATTTTTTCAAGGTTTTATTCTTCATCTTAGATTTTGTAAAGAAAAAATACTTGACACTTTTTCTAAACTGTTATATAATAAGCAAGTAATATGTAGAAATATATAGCCCGTCTATATTTTCAAATAATAAAAATATTTAAAAAGGAGAGGATTATCAATGTTAAAATTAAGATTAACTAGATTAGGAAGCAAAAAAAGACCTGTATACAGAATCGCTGCTATGGAGGCTCTATCAAGAAGAGACGGTAAAGCTGTAGCTTACTTAGGAAACTACTTCCCACTAGAGGATTCAAAAGTAACTCTTAAAGAGGACGAGATCGTTAAGTTCCTTATGAACGGAGCACAACCTACAAGAACAGTTAAGTCAATTCTTGACAAAGCTGGAGTATGGGCTAAATTCGAAGCTGCTAAAAAGAACTAATTAAAAAAATTCGGAGGTCTTATGACCTCCTTTTTTTATGTTTTATATTCTTTAAACAGAGACTTTGTTTCTGAAAAATGTGAGACCTATTAGTATATATCCAAGTGCTGGAAGATAAAGTCCTTGATCTTGAAACTGGTTATAGGTCATCCCTCCCGCCATCATTCCAATCATACAACCTCCAATATTTATAAAGCAATAATGTAGCTTATAATTATTTTCTTGATTGTCTCGGTTTCCAACTATAATATTTCCTATTGTTGCTCCTAAATCTGTTATAGTCCCTGTCATATGGGTTGTCCTGCATATAATTCCTTTATAATTGAGATACATTCCATTTTGCATCCCTGTTACTAGAGCTAAAAAATAGAGAAAATAATTTTCACCACGGAATAATAGGGTGGATAAACTAAGGAAAGAACCAAGAAAAAGAAGATAAATTGCATATTTTCTATTTAAATCAGATACCTTCTCTGAAAAAAACACTCCCGAAATTATTGATCCCACTAAAAAAACCACCGGAATCGTCATAATATATTTGAATATATCCATTCTTCCCTCCAGAATTGAATAGATACCCTTAACAAAAATTCCTGTTACATTTGATACTGGAGAGGAGTATTTTATAAAACCCATTGTATTTATAAAAGAGCCTAAAAAACATAATATTCCCATTAAAATAACTGCACTATAATTTGATTTTTTCATAACCATTCCTCGCTATAATATTAGAGTATACACGGCTTTCGATTCATTGAAAACCATGTATATTCTAGCATACTTTTCGAGAGATTATAAGCATTTTTTAATTCTTTTCATTTTATTTATTAAGCAAACTGAATCTTCCAGTAAAAAATCTCAAATATTGTGGCTCATATTCCCACTTCAGCCCCTGAAGAGAATCTCTCTTGTTATAGAGATCTATTATAGTTTCTGCTACATAATCCAGATGTGCATAGGTATAAACTCTTCTTGGAATAGTCAGTCTTACTGTCTCCAGTTTAGGATGGTGATTCTTTCCAGTTTTTATATCTCTTCCCGCAGAGATTATACCCCTTTCCATAGTTCTCACCCCAGACTCAACATAGATAGCTGATGCCAATCTCTGAGCCGGAAACTCCTCCTGGGAAATATGCGGAAGGAAAGCTCTAGCATCTAGGAATATAGCATGACCTCCATATGGTTTAACCATAGGAACTCCTCCTGCAGCAAGCTTCTCTCCAAGGTATCTAATCTGATTTACTCTATGGGAAATGTATTCATGATTTACGGCTTCCTGGAGTCCTATTGCCATAGCTTCCATATCTCTTCCTGCAAGCCCTCCATATGACGGCATTCCCTCAAACTGAACTACCATGGCAGTCGACTTTATATATAAATCATGATCATTCATACATAGAAATCCACCGATATTAGTTATACAGTCCTTCTTCCCAGACATTGTACAGCCATCTCCGTATGAGAATGTCTCTCTCACTATCTCTTTTATACTCTTGTCAGCATAACCTTCCTCTCTCTCTTTTATAAAGTAAGCATTCTCCACACATCTTGTAGCATCGAACATAATTTTTATTCCGTGCTTGTGAGCAAGTTCAGAAGTTTCTCTGATATTTTTCATAGAAACAGGTTGCCCTCCAGCAAGGTTAACTGTCACTGCAAGACAAATATAAGGTATTCTCTCTGCTCCAACTTCATCTATGAGAGCTTGGAGTTTATTTAAATCCACATTTCCTTTAAACGGAACATCATCTCTATCTGGTTGGTGAGCCTCATCTATAACTATATCACGAAATGTTGCTCCGTTTCTCTCTTGATGGAATCTTGTTGTAGTAAAATACATATTTCCAGGTACATAATCCCCCTCTTTTATCATAATTGAAGATAGAATATTTTCCGCTCCTCTCCCTTGATGAGTTGGAACTACATATTTGAATCCGAATATGTCCCTTACCGTATCCTGAAGATTATAGAAATTTCTGCTTCCTGCATAAGCCTCATCTCCCATCATAATTCCCGACCATTGTCTGTCTGACATGGCATTTGTTCCTGAGTCTGTGAGAAGATCAATATATACATCGTCTGATTTCAGCAGAAATGTATTGTACCCAGCTTCCTCTATGGCAGCCTGTCTCTCCTCCTTACTCATAATTTTTAGCGGTTCAACCATTTTAATTTTATATGGTTCTGGCATGTACTTTGTCATTTGTTCCTCCTCTAATTTTTAAAATGTTCTATTTACAGTCCATTTATACCCTATCAAACCAAAATTGTCAACGTTGAAAGAAGAAATATTTCCGAATTTTATAGTTAACTTTCCTTGAAAAATGGTATAATCTAAATAAAATTTTTCATAGGGGGCTATTATGAACTATATTGCCAGGGGACTTTTTAAAAATCCTCATATCAACACCTGCTTTCCTACTCTTTTCAGAAAAGTAGAAATTTCCTACAAAAGAGAAAGAATCCTTTTAAAGGATGGAGATTTTCTGGATTTGGATACTATTAAAAGGGGAAATAAAAATGCTATTGTCCTCTGTCATGGTCTAGAAGGGAGCTCAAAAAGTAGATATATTCTCGGAATGGCAAAATATTTTTCAGAAAGAAATTGGGATGTGATTGCTATAAACTATCGGGGATGCAGTGGTGAGATGAACAGTAAACCTTTTTTCTACCATTCAGGGGCTACCGGGGATTTAGAGGAGGTTTTAAAAACAACTGAGGGGTATGATAAAGTTTTTTTGATTGGATTTAGTCTAGGTGCTACTTTAATTTTAAGATATTTAGCTACAGGAAATTTTTTCCCAAAAAATCTCCAAGGTAGTTCCGTAGTATCACCTCCTTGCGATCTCAAAAGTTCCTCGTTGGCTATCTCTAAAAAAGAAAACCTTATCTACAACAAATATTTTCTGAGAAAACTTAAGAAAAAAATAATTTTAAAACACAAAATTTTTCCAGATATAATTCCTTTAAAAGAGATTATCCAGTGTAAATCACTCTATGATTTTGATAACTGCTTCACTGCAAAAATTAACGGATTCAAAGATGCTGAAGATTATTATGAAAAATCTAGTTCCAAACCATATCTTCACAAAATTACTATCCCAACTCTCATTATAACTCCACTAGATGATCCCATCATGGGCAAAGAGTGTTACCCTGTTGAAGAGTGCAAAAAAAATCCTTACCTTACCTTAGAAACCCCAAAATATGGTGGTCATATCGGATTTGCCACCCTTAAAAATTTTCCTTACTGGCAAGAGATTAGGATTTATAATTTTTTTGAAAATTTAGAAAAATAGGATAAATTAAAGGGAAGAGAGTCCCATCAATCGTGTCTGACTCTCTTCCCTATTTCTTTATAAATTTTATTATCTAAAACAGTGATTTCTGGTTTGTCTCACTTAGCTTTTCTATAGCTTTAAACTCTTTCAGTTTTTCCATTATAGTTCCTGAAACTTTAGTTCTCCGCTTAAGATCCTCATAAGAAGTGAAACTCCCCTTCTCTCTCTCTGCAATTATATTATCACATACAGATTCTCCTAGACCATTCATGGCTATAAGAGGTATTCTTATCTTTCCATCCTCTATTGTGAATTTTATTCCCTGAGATTTATAAACATCGATTGGAAGAAATTCCAAGCCTCTGGCTCTCATCTCTAGAATTATCTCGCAGAGAGCCTGTTCAGCTTTCTGTTTTACATCTAGTTTAGGTTCACTACTCAACTCTTTCAACTTATCTTTTACTTTTCCAACATCACTCATTACCTCATAGTTAAAGGCATCGTATTTTCTTGAAAAATATGCCGCATAGAACTCAAGGGGGTAATGAACTTTGAAATAAGCTATTCTCATAGCCATCATAACATAGGCAACAGCATGTCCCTTAGGGAACATATATTTTATTCTCCTGCATGATTCTATGTACCACTCTTTTACTTTATGCTCTTTCATAAGGTCAGAGTAAGTTTTCCAACCCTCAGGATTTTTAGAAGGTTGCCCTTTTCTTACAAACTCCATTATTTTAAAGGCAGTTCCTTTATCCAAGCCCTGATCTATGAGATAGTTCATAATATCGTCTCTAACTGATATGATTTGGGAAAGAGTGGCCACTCCAGATCGTACAAATTCCTGGGCATTGTTCAACCACACATCTGTTCCGTGGGAAAGTCCTGAGATTCTCACCAGTTCAGCAAAAGTTGTAGGTT
The DNA here is from genome assembly GCA_051646055.1 of Fusobacteriaceae bacterium. Taxonomy (GTDB): domain Bacteria; phylum Fusobacteriota; class Fusobacteriia; order Fusobacteriales; family Fusobacteriaceae; genus JAGNZR01. The sequence goes on along the minus strand of JBOFCM010000077.1, from coordinate 5,701 downwards.
TAGTGTCTACCAACATCTGTCTTACGAAAGGTGTTCCAAATTCTGGAACACCAAAAGTTCCTACTACTGAACCTATCTCCTCTGGAGTTACCCCTAGAGATTCCGTAGAGGAGAAGAGCTTTATCGTATCTGGATCCGCTAGAGGAATAGAGTATATATCTACCCCAGTATACTCTTGAAGAAGCTTTATAGTGGTCGGGTCATCATGCCCTAGTATATCCAGTTTTACAAGTTGCTCATCCATTACGTGATAATCATAATGAGTTGTTATGGAGTCATTTTTCATATCATTGGCTGGCTTCTGTACTGGACAAAATTCATAGATTGAATGACCCTGAGGAACAACTATCATTCCTCCTGGATGCTGACCAGTAGTTTTTTTAGCCCCTTCACACTTTTGAGCCAACCTCACTATCTCAGCCTCTGAAACTTTCAGAGTTTTATCCTCAAAATATTTTTTCACATAACCTATGGCATTTTTCTCAGCCAGTGTAGAAATGGTTCCCGCCTTAAATACATTCTCTTTTCCAAAGAGTTCCTCACAATATCTGTGAATTTCAGACTGATACTCTCCCGAAAAGTTTAGATCTATATCTGGTACCTTATCACCGTCAAATCCCATAAACACCTCGAAAGGTATAGAGTGTCCGTCTCTTTTCATAGGTTTCCCACACTTAGGACAGTCCTTTGGTGGCAGATCCACCCCAGCTCCCTCTCTCTCTATGAATTCAGAATGTTTGCACTCTGAATCTTCGCAGAGATAATGAGGATAGAGGGCATTAACTTCTGTTATATCCATCATAAATGCCACAATGGAGGAACCTACCGAACCTCTAGATCCTACCAGATAACCGTTATCCAGAGATTTTTTTACCAATTTTTGAGCAGAGAGATAAAGTACCGCAAATCCGTTTCCTATTATGGATTTGAGTTCTCTCTCTATTCTGTCTTCAACTATTTTAGGAAGTGGATCCCCGTATATTCTGTATGCTTTTTCATAAGTCATATCTCTAACTATATTTTCAGCATTATCTATTTTCGGAGGATAAAATCCGTCAGGAACAGGTTTTATCTTTTCTATCATATCTGCAATTCTGTTACTGTTCCCCACTACAACTTCATAGGATTCCTCAGCTCCCAGATATTGAAACTCTCCCATAAGTTCATCTGTTGTTCTAAAATAAAAACCATTATCTGTTTCATACTGATTTTCATTGAATACAGTTCCACTTCCATAGAGGAGTATGCTACGAATTTTGCTCTCTTCTGATTTTAGATAATGGACATTGGAGCTTCCTGTCACTAGAATATTTTTCTCCTTGGCCATGTTATAGATGGTTCTGTTCATCTCTTCCACTTCAGAATAATCTCTGATACGCCCGCTTCCCTCTTCATCAAAAAGTTCATTATAGGCAGTTTTCGGCAGAAGTTCCACATAATCATAAAACTCCATACTTCTTCCAAGTTTTTCAAAATCATATAGGAAATAATCATCTGAAAGCTCACCGCTATTTTTAAAATGAGCTGTCATGGAAGAACCAAGAATCAGTCCCTCTCTTAAACTTCTCAGGAGTTTTTTAGATATTTTCGGTTTTTTATCTCCATAAAGGTTTATATGGGCTTCAGAAACAAGTTCATATAGGTTTTTGAGCCCCTGGGTATTTTGAACCAGTATCATAACATTTTTGCTGTCCTGTCTTCTTAAGTTTACAGGGAATCCTCCCTCCAGATCCAGCAATGTTTTAGCTCCAATTTCCTTATATTTTTCAAGGAAAATTATAAACATATTAGCAGTAGCCTGAGAGTCATCTACCGCTCTATGATGGGACTCCAGTCCTACTCCTAACAGTTTGGACATAGCCTTGAGTCCGTGTCCTTTCTGATTGGGATACAGATCCCTTGCCATTCTCAAAGTATCTATAACCGGATTTTCCAGCTTTTTTCCCAAAATTTTTTCTGCATCTCTTCTCATAAAACTCATATCAAAGGGAGCATTATGTGCCACAAGAACTGCATCTCCAGCAAACTGGAGAAAATCAGGAAGTACCTTTTCTATACCTTCAGCATCTGCTACCATATCTGGAGTTATTCCAGTCAATTCTGTTATCTTATTAGGAATTTTCCCTTCAGGCTTTACAAACTTAGAATAGGTATCCACTATTCTTGTTCCCTTGAGCTTTACAGCTCCAATCTCTATTATTTCACATTTATGGGAACTGAGTCCAGTAGTCTCGAGGTCAAATACCACATAGGTTTCCTCCTCTATCTCCACATCTCGGGAATTGAGAACCATATATCTCTCATCATCTACCATTGCCATCTCACAACCTAAAATGACTTTTATATCTTTTCCTTTGGCAGCTTTATATGCAAAAGGGAATGAGTGTACGACTCCGTAATCGGTTATAGCTACAGCATTATGACCAAAATTTAGAGCCTGATTGATTATATCTTTCACATCAGCAACTCCTACCATCTCACTCATTTTGCTATGAGTATGAAGTTCTACCATCTTCTTTTCTGCAGTATCTTTCTTTATTTTCTTAGAAACTTCCTGTTTTTCAATGGCTGTTATAAGAACTCCCTCTTCATTATTCGCGTATCTATCTACCTGTTTACGTCCAGAGGCTTTTATATAATCTCCCACTTTAACTTCTAGCTTTTTACCTTTATCCAAAAAAGCCTTCAAAGTGACCGAATTTTTCATATCTGTAATTCTTATAACTGCCAGAATCTTTTCAGTTCTCAGTTCTCTTGTTTCTATGGAAAATACTTCTCCCTCTAGAAGACAGATCTCATTTTCCTGAAGCTCTGAGAAAAATTCGTCAATAGTAATAGGAGTTCCATTAAGTCCACGATTTTTAGTCTGAAATTTTTGTACATTGGGATTTTCTTTTTTTGCTGCAGAAATTTCTGGGGCTCTATTCCCACCAGAACTTTGGATTTGAGCACGATTTTTCTCCTGTTCATTTTCCAGTTTCTTATGAAGTTTTATAAAATCCTCTTTCTGCTGAACCTTATGTTCTTCTAATTTTTTTGTGAAATCTCCCACTTTGAAATCTATCTCCATAGATTCTATACCCATATCAGCTAAAGTCTGTTTAAGTTTAATATCTATATCTGCCCCCTTAAGGGTATCTATACTCGTCTGATCATTGAGTTCGATATTTATCCTATCAGATTCAATTACCACCCTATAAAAATAGAGAAAGGATCTAGATATAGCATTTTTTTCCTTAAGCTTTTTTATAGCTCTCTCTACTATCTCCTTTAGATCCTCTCTAGTTATCTCATCTGACTCTATCTGGGTTTTCACTGTAACTATAAGCTCGTTCCCAAAACTTTTTTTTATTTTGGATTCTAAAATATCTATCTCTGAAAAATGTTGAACAGAGGAGATAAGGCACTTCAGGACTAGCCTTCTGTGCCTCTCATTAAATCTTATCTCCTGAACCCTAACCTCTTTCAGACCGATTCTATGGAATATATCCTCCTGGGGTTTGATTCTTATGTCCTTTGCCATATTAATTTTCTCCGATCAATCTGTCCAGAATTATTGATACTGCAGATCTTACTGAAAGGTGATTGTATTTTGAATTTCCCCTTATAGGTTCAAGAATAAGGTCTGACATATCCATAATTTCATCTGTTAGTCCCCATCCAGTTCCGAAAAGTAAAAGATATGGTTGGTCGTCCTCTATTATCTGAGTTCCCAAATCTTTATACGAAATAGAATTTGGGAAAGTTTTAGCAGAAGTTGTGATTATAAGAGGCTTCTTTCCTTCACGTTTCTCTATCTCTTCCACTGATTTTTCAATGCTCTCATATACTCTTGTAGATGAAAAAGCTTCCTCTCTATCTTTGTTGAACTGCCCTCCAGCTCCCTCCTGCCAGTATCCTATTATTCTCTCTGTAAGCATTTTTTGAGCTTCCACAGGAACAATTATATGATACTGATTTACTCCATAAGTCTTACAGCTTCTGGAAATATCGTGTATATCAAAATTTGTTACCGATGTACAAACTACATCATGATTTTTATTATAAACTGGATAGTGAACTAGTGCCAGGTATATACTATTTCTCATTTCTACCTCTCTTTTTAATATATTAATTTATGAATCAAGCTATTTTATAGGTTCAAGATTTTTATAGAGCTCGATATCTTTCACATAGAGTTCTTTTGCATAGGAGATATATTTTATATTCTCCTCTGAAAGTTTTCTTATCACCTTGGCAGGAGATCCTACTATAAGAGACCCCTCTTCTGCTTCCAGCTTTTCAGTGACTAAGGCTCCCGCTGCAACTATGCAGTTGCTAGGAACTTTAGATCCGTTGAGAAGTATGGCTCCCATACCTATTATAACGTTGTCTCCTACCGTGCATCCATGGATAACACAGTTATGTCCCACAGTGACCCCTTTTCCAATCTTTACAGGGAATGGAAAATCTCCGTGTACAGTGACATTGTCCTGAATATTACTGCAGTCCCCTATGGATATGTTGCTGCAGTCTCCACGTAAAACTGCAGAATACCAGATACTTACATTTTTTCCTGTGACAACATCCCCTATTATTGTAGAGTTTTCCGCTATGAAATTTTCCTCTCCTATTTTAGGAGTTTTATCTCCAAGCTTATATATCATTTTTTTCCTCTCCAATCTGCTTAAGAAGTTTCTTTTCCAGTTTAGTGAACTCTCTACCCTCTAATATATCAGGTCTTCTCTCCAAAGTACGTTTAAGACTCTGTTTCAGTCTCCACTCATCTATATTTTTATGGTGACCTGAAAGGAGCACATCTGGAACTTTCATTCCCTGAAATTCTGCCGGCCTTGTATAGTGGGGATAGTCTAGCAGTCCGTTAAAAAAAGAATCATTTTCATAGGATTCTTTTTTTATAACTCCAGGAACCATCCGAGCCACACAGTCAGCTATAAGCATGGCAGGAATCTCTCCTCCTGTAAGTACAAAATCTCCCACTGAAACTTCCATATCCACATAATTTTCCACTATTCTCTCATCTATTCCTTCATAGTGTCCGCAGATTATGGTAATCTCCTCTTCCAAAGAGAGATCAATAGCTAGCTGCTGATTAAAATGTTTTCCCTGAGGGGATGGGTACAGTACTTTTCCCCGAACCTCTTCCAAAGCTCTTATAAGAGGCTCAGGTTTCATAACCATTCCAGCTCCTCCTCCGAAAGGAATATCATCTGCCTGTTTGTGTTTGTCAAAACAGTAATCTCTGATATTTACCACATTTATCTCTAGCTTACCGCTATTTACAGCACGGCCAATTATACTCTCCTCTTTGAAACTGTTGAAGAAATTTGGAAAAAGTGTAAGAATATTTATTTTCATACTATTTTTTCTCCTCAAGCATTCCATCTATAAGGGCTACCCTTATTATACCTTTTTCAAAGTCTATCTCCTTTACAAACTCAGCTATATTAGGAATCATCGCTTCAGTTGTTTCAGATTCCACTTCCAGTATCTCATGGGCTGCAGTTTCAAAGATATTCATAACCTTTCCAATATCTCTTCCCTCTTCTGTTATAACCTGCATTTCTAGAAGATCGTTCATCAGATATTCATCCTCTCCGATTCCAAGAAGATCTCTTCTGGCTTTTATAAATCCCTTTGTAAGTTTTCCCGCATCGGTTTTATTGGTAATTTCTTCAAATTCCATAATCCAACGGTCTCC
>JBOFCM010000076.1:0-4808 GCA_051646055.1 Fusobacteriaceae bacterium | reverse complement strand
ATAATTCCCAGAGAAGGAATATATCTTCATCCTATATTGGTAGGGGGGACAGGTTCATATTCTAGGGTGCTAACTCAGCCTAAAGAGATGCCAGAACATCTGGAAGCAGGAACAGTAAATACACCTGGAATATTTTCCCTGGGAGCGGGAATAGATTTTATAAATAGAGTGGGACTCAAAAATATTCATAATCATGAGCAGGAATTGAAAAACAGATTTATTCAAGGTATAAAAAAAATAGATTCAGAAAATATAGTTAGATTATACACCTCTTATGGAAAAAATGATGGTCCTGTTGTTTCGCTTAATGTGGAGGGAGTAGCTTCTTCAGATCTTTCGGCACTTTTAGATGAAGAGTTTGGAATTATAACCCGTTCAGGACTCCATTGTGCCCCACTTGTACATGAAGAAAATCAGACATCAGAGACGGGAATGGTAAGATTTTCTTTTGGATATTTTAATACCTCTGAGGATATAGACTATGCGATTTTAGCAATGGAGAAGATACTAAATTCCTTGAATGACTAAGATTAATAGAAAGACTTTTTTGATAGAAAATTGAAATATAGTAGATATTAAAATAAAAATCTTAAAGGACGGTAAACATGAATATTAGAGAAAGTATAGTAGAAGAATATGGAAAGCTGAAGCCTGAACTTATAAATAGCATAAAAGAACTTGTAGCTATTCCCAGTGTTCTAGATGAAGAGGCTAGAGATACACCTTTTGGGAAAGATATTGACAGATGTCTAGATAAAACTTTGGAAATTTGTGAAAAATTAGGTTTTAAAATTTATAAGGATCCTAAAGGCTATTATGGTTATGCTGAAATAGGGGACGGAAAAGAGATGGTAGGTGTTCTTGGACATTTAGATGTGGTTCCGGCCGGAGATTTAGAAAAATGGAATTCGGATCCTTTTCAAGTTTTAGAGTCGGATAATAAACTTTTTGGAAGAGGAACTCAAGATGACAAGGGGCCAACTTTGATAGCGCTCTATGCAGCAAAAGCCATAATGAATTCAGGAGTTGAACTTGGAAAAAGAGTAAGATTTATTTTTGGAACAGACGAAGAGAATCTGTGGAGATGTATAAATAGATATATGGAATTGGAAGAGAAGCCGTCTATGGGATTCACACCTGATTCTAAATTTCCTATGATATATGCAGAAAAGGGTCTTCTTCAGTTTAATTTTATAGGAAAGGGAGAAAGTATTAGCCTAAAAGGTGGAGCGGCATATAATGCTATACCTGATATTTTCCAATATAAAACTGAAAATGTGGAAGCTCTTGTGGCACAACTGGAAAAAAATGGATCTAAATTTGAGTTTAAAGGAAATGAGATAACTGTCTATGGAAAGTCGGTTCATGCTGCAGTGGGAGAAGAGGGAATAAATGCAATAAAGCACCTTATGCTTGCACTGGAAGGAACAGGAATCAGCACACCATCTTTAAGATTTGTGGCTGATGAGATAGGTAATGATCCCTATGCTGAAAAAATATTTGGAACTTTAGAAGATGAAGCTTCAGGAAAACTGAAGTTTAACCTGGGAAAAGTGGATATAAACTCGGAAAAATCAATTTTGGGAATAGATATAAGAATTCCTGTTACTATTCCTAAGGAAATAATTGTTGAAGCTGCAAAAAAAATCGGAGAAAAATATGGTTTTGACTATGAAGAGAGAGATTTTTTAAGGTCTCTATATGTGCCTCTTGATCATTTTCTTATTAAAACTTTGAGAAAAGTTTATGAGGAGGAAACTGATTTTGATTCTACACCGATATCTTCAGGAGGAGCTACCTATGCAAGATCTATGGATAACTGCGTAGCCTTTGGAGCAGTATTTCCAGATGGCAAAAAAACAGAGCATCAGCCAAATGAATATCTGTCGATAAAAGATATGGACAGAGCATTTATAATATATGCAAAAGCTATATATGAGCTTGCAAAATAAAATCGAAAAGGGGAGAAAAAATGGCAAATAACAAGAAAAAATTTACTATGCCAAGTGCATACACTATTCTATTTTCACTTATTGCAATAGTTGCTGCGCTGACTTGGATTGTACCAGCTGGAGTTTATGATTATGTGGACCCGGCAGCATCGAAACCCGTTCCTATTCCTGGAACATATAAACTCACCGAAATGAATCCTCAGGGAATTTGGGAGGTGCTTATGGCACCAATCAAAGGATTTGGAGAAGCACAGGATATAGCCCTGTTTGTATTGGTGATAGGAGGATTCCTAGGAATAGTTATGAAAACAGGAGCTATAGACGCAGGAGTTGCGGCTCTCATTAAAAAATTCGAAGGGAAAGAGACTCTTCTTATTCCTATGATGATGTCGATATTTGCTCTAGGGGGAACATCTTTCGGTCTTGCAGAAGAAACGGTTGCCTTCTATGCATTTATGACCCCAGTTATGCTTGCAGCAGGGTTTGATACGGTAACTACTATGGGAACTATACTTTTCGGATCTGGTTTGGGATGTCTGAACTCTACAGTTAATCCTTTTGCAACAGGAGTTGCTTCGGGATTTGCAGGGATTTCAATAGGTGACGGGATATTTTTAAGAGCAAGCATGCTTGTTATCCAGGTTGCTCTTGTGAGTTGGATGCTTATGAACTACGCTAAAAAAGTTAAGGCAGATCCTTCCAAGTCCGTGGTATATGAGACAAGAGAGGCAGATCTTGAGCATTTCTTGGGAACAGAAGCTGAAAAGGGAGTTTATCCAGAGCTAACTAAAGAGAGAAAGAGAGTGCTTTTCTTTTTCGGCGTATCTTTTATAATAATGATTATGGGAGTTATTCCTTGGGCTTATAAATTTAATATAACAATATTTGAGGATATTACAAAGTGGTTTACCTCTATCCCGGTATTGGGAGCACTTTTAGGTAAAGTAGTTCCGCTGGGAGACTGGTGGTTCGGAGAGATGACTATGCTGTTCATGGTTATGAGTGTGGTTATAGGGCTATCTTCTGGAATGAGTGAAAAGGAACTTATTTCCACATTTGTTGCTGGAGCCAGAGATCTTTTAGGAGTAGCACTTATAGTTGGAGTTTCGAGAGGTATAACGATAGTCATGAGTGCAGGTGGAATGACTGCTACAGTTCTAAGTCTTGGGGAAAAAACTCTTGCAGGATTAGGAAAGATACCTTTCATACTGCTAACTTATCTGTTTTACATGCCTATGGGACTACTCATCCCGTCAACTTCAGGACTTGCAACACTTACAATGCCTATACTTGCACCTCTAGCAGGATTTGCAGAAGTTCCTAAATCGGTAGTGGTTACAGCATATCAGTCAGCTTCTGGAATCATGAATCTGATTACTCCTGCCTCAGCAGTTGTAATGGGAGGGCTTGCCATTGTAAGAGTTAACTATGTCACTTGGGTAAAATTCTCAGCCAAATTCCTGGCAGTAATATTTATCACTACTTGCATAGGGCTTATAGTTGGAGTGTTATTCTAAAATATGGGAGGATGAATCAGAATTTATATTTTGGTTCATCCTTGTTTTTTTGTATAGATTTTTTTTACGGCAGTTGTTATAATTTAGAAAAAAGGGGGTAGGTTTTATGGATATGAAAGAATTGAGAGAAAAAGCGAGAGAAAGAATGAAGGGGTATTGTGTGCTGTGTCCCCAGTGCAATGGGAATTGGTGTGCCGGAAAAGTTCCAGGTATGGGCGGAGCAGGAAGTGGAGATTCATTTAAAAGGTCCTATGAGGAACTTAAAAAATATAAACTTATTATGAAAACAATCCATGGAGTAAAAGAACCTAAATTAGAAACTGAATTTTTAGGGGAAAGAATAAGTTTTCCGGTTATGGGAGCACCTATCACAGGAGCTAAATATAATATGGGAGGGTATATAAGTGAAGATGAATACTGTAAATATGTGACAGAGGGTTCATTGAAAGCCGGGACAATAGCTATGCTAGGAGATACCGCAGATCTTACAGCTTATGAGCATGGAATAAATATGATAAAAAAAGTAGGTGGAAAAGCGATACCAATTATAAAACCTAGAGAAAACAGTGAAATAATAAGAAAAATAAAAATGGCCGAAGAGGCTGGTGCTTTTGCTGTGGGGATGGACATAGATGGAGCAGGACTTATAACGATGAAAATTTTTGGACAGCCTGTATCGCCAAAAACCTTTGAAGAGCTGAAAGAACTGGTAGAAAGCACAAAGCTACCTTTTATAGTTAAAGGCATTGTCAGTGTAGAGGATGCTCTCATGTGTGCAGAAGCTGGAGTAGCCGCTATAGTAGTCTCTAACCACGGTGGAAGAGTTTTAAATGAAACTCTGGCACCGGTTGAAATTTTGGAAGAGATAGTAGAAGCTGTAGGAGAAAGAATAACGGTCATCGCTGATGGATCTGTCCGTGAAGGTGTGGATGTCTTAAAATACCTTGCTTTGGGAGCAAAGGCTGTACTCTTAGGAAGACCTCTTATCTGGGGAACTATAGGCGGAGGAGAAGAGGGAGTTGAAGAGATCTACAACACACTTAAAAATCAGTTGATTCAGGCCATGCTTCTCACAGGAACAGCTGACGTGAGAAAAGTGGGTAAAAAAATTATTAAAAAAATATAAAATTTTTTAGAAAATAAAAATAAGGAAGCAGGAATAATTTTTTTGAAAAAATAGTTGACTATTTTTTATTATTATGGTATTATTATTCTTGTCTGCGGGAATAGCTCAGTTGGTAGAGCGTCAGCCTTCCAAGCTGAATGTCGCCAGTTCGAACCTGGTTTCCCGCTCCAATCTTTGCCCCGTTCGTTCAGTGGTAAGGACAACAGATTTTCA
>JBOFCM010000075.1:0-19192 GCA_051646055.1 Fusobacteriaceae bacterium | reverse complement strand
GAAAGCCTTAGCTGCCAGGGAAAAGTTAAAATATTCCACTTTTGCCATAATAAAATACAATGATGAAGTTGAAAAATTAGGGAGAATAACAATTCCTAAAAGAACCATGGAAGAACTTAGCAGAAGAGGTCGTGAAGTCAAAATGACTGGAGGAGAAATTGGTCTTCATGGATACAATCATAATTCACTGGGCGTTTTAGGTGAAATAAACTTTCAAGATTATGCTTATACCCCTTGGGAAACTATTGAAGGAATGAAGGAGGGCATAGAAGTTGCTAAAAATACCATGAAAAAAATCTATGGGGAAAAACTAGAAATATATTCCTATGTGGCCCCTAGTAATCTTTTGGGAAAAAGTGGGAAAATAGCTGTAGTTGAAAGTCTGCCTAATTTAAAGGTGTTTTCTGGTGTTTTTTATGGAGTTCCAGAGCAAGAACTTGGCTTTTTTGTTCAAGAAATAGGGAGAGACAAGGATTATCCACAAATATATTCCATACCAAGATTTTCTGCAGGGTTCGTTAAAGATGACAGTATTATGTGGCAGATATTTAATGGAATAGCAGGTTATGGATATCTATCGCATTTTATACATCCAGATGATCTATTAGATATGGAAAGAGGAAAGAATAAAAGTTGGGGAAAACTAAAAATCGAGTTTGGAGATATATTCTCTCAGGTAAACAAAAAATTTCCCATGCTTCAACCTAGTATACAAAGTGAACTTACACGGGAATATATGGTCTTGGAAAAACTTGATGTGGATTATGGAATAGAAGAGGGGAAACTGCTTATAAATACAAGGAATTTCACTGAAAAATTTTATGCACAACTGAGATTAAGAGGTAAAAAAATATCTCGGATAGAAGGCGGAGAAATCTACCCGGTGGAAAGCAAAGATAGGGAAACAAATCTTTATATTGTAAAAATAGATAAGCCAAGTGTGATTATTAATTTGGAGGAGAGAAATGAGAAATAAATATATGTTTTTTCTTTTATTATTTTTCCTGCTAGATTTATTTATTGGATTAAAATTCCATTTTAATATTTATGAAATAAGGTCTCCTTTTTGGATATGTCATATAATCCTTTTTCTAGTGTATGTTATTTTAAACAGAGTGCTTTATCCTTTAAAGGCAAATTTAGATATTCTGCCATTGCTTTTTCCTGTTTTAGGATTTTTCTGTATTTTAGTAAATTCTATTTTTTTTCAAGATAGTGATTATAGCCATCAGATAGAAGAAGAAGCAGATATGAAAACATATATAGCAGATAGAATGAGAGATAAAAGAGTAGATGCAGCCTTTGAATTAGGGCTTTTAAGTGCTTTTGATATATTGAACTTGGGAACACCAAAGGAGAAAAAAGATTTTCTTGTGGATTTGGATATCGATAGAACTCCCCTTAAAGTGGAGGTTTTTAAAAGAGCTCTTAAGGATAAGGATCTAGAGGTTATTCACTATGCTGCCACTTCTATAAATAAAATAGAAGAAAATTTTCAAAAAGATATAAGAAAATTTGAAAGATCGGGAGATTTTCAACCTCTCGCAAAGGAGTTATATGATTATTGTCAATCAGGGCTTTTAAAGGATGAGGTTTTAAGCTTTTATCTAGACAAAACCTTAGGCGTTTTAGGCAGAATAAAGGAAAAAACACCAGAAGAAAAGATCATGGTTGTGGAAATTTATAGAGAAAAAAAAGAAATAAGAAAATCCTGGGAGCTTTTAAATGAATTTTTTCCAGAAAAAGGAGAAAAGGAAGATAAAGATATCTTAGAATATAAAAAAGCCTTTGTTTTTGAAGAAAGTATAAAATAATATTGGAGGGAAGATTTTTGGCTAAAATATGCTATATATGTGAAGGGTCTTACCCCTATGTGGTAGGAGGAGTTTCATCGTGGATACAAGAGCTTCTTTTGGCTAATAAAGAGCATCAGTTTTATATAGTATGTATTATTCCAGATGAAAAATTTGCTCAAATTAAATATGAAATTCCAGATAATGTAATTGAAATAAGAAATATTGTTCTTAATAAAAAATATAGGATATCTCCCCTGAAAATCCTTTCTAATAAGGATAAAATTGGAAAAGAGGTAATGGATAGAATAAGAAAAGCTATGGATTTTCATAAAGAAGATTCTAAAAATACTTTTCAACTTCTGGAAGAATTATCGAAGAAAAAATATGGTAATCCCATGGAGATAACCATGAGTATCCCCTTTTGGAAAACCCTTATAAGTTATTATATGGAGAATAATAGAAATATGGGTTTTAATATTTTTTACTGGACTTATAGAAATATATTTCTTAATCTTTTATCCCTAGCACAGGAAGATATGCCAGTGGCAGATATATATCATCCTGTTTCAACAGGGTATGCGGGATATTTGGGAGCCTTTGCAGGGAATAAAAACTCTGGAAAGGTTGTTCTTACAGAACATGGAATATATCCTAGAGAAAGGGAAGAGGAAGTTTTAGGAGCAAATTGGATTGAAAAAAGCTTTAAATCCATATGGATAGACTTTTTCTATGCTCTTTCTAAAATAACCTATGATTATTCAGATCAAATAGTAACTCTTTTTGAGCGAAACAGAGAGATTCAGATAGAAGGAGGAGCTCCTAGGGAAAAAACTTTAGTTGTACCAAATGGCGTAGATACCCTTTATTATGGAAGCATAGAAAAAGAGAAAAAAGAGGGTTTTCATATAGGTTCAGTATTAAGAATTGTCCCTATAAAGGATGTGAAAACCATGCTAAGAGGATATAAATTAGCCTTAAGTAGAATGAGGGGAGCTCATCTCTATTTAATAGGCCCAATTGAAGAAGATTCAAAATATTACAAGGAATGCCTGCAGCTGGTAAAAGACCTTAAAATGGAAGAGTATGTAACATTTACAGGAAGAAAAGATGTAAAGGAGTATTATAAATTTTTAGATCTTTTATTGCTAACATCAATATCTGAAGGACAGCCACTTAGTCTTTTAGAGGGATTAGCTTCTGGAATTCCTTTTATATCCACAGACGTAGGAGACTGCCGTGAGGTATTGTTGGGAAAAAAAGAGATAGGAGATGCTGGAGTAATTATTTCCCCCACTGATTACAGAGAGTTGGCAGAAGTAATGGTTAATCTTTACCAGGACAGAAAAAAACTCGTAAAAATGGGAGAGAGAGGAAAAGAAATAGTAAAAAAATATTATGAAAAAAAATATTATGTAGATGAATATAAAAAGATTTACCAAAATTTAGGAGGGGAGAAAAAATGGCAGGAATAGGTTTTCAACTAAAAAAACTCTTCTCAGATAATAATACAACCTTGGAAAATATTCGTGCAGTAGGTTTTTCAACACTTGTAGCAGCAGGACCATGGATTTTAACAACGGTTACCTTAAATGTTTTGGCTGTTATAGGAGAGAAATATCTTTTAACAAGGTCAGATAGAAATCTTTTTATGATAACCATCGTATACACCTTTATATTTTCTCAAATTTTATATGGGGGATTTCAATACTTAGTTGCTAGATATCTTTCCGACTGTATATATACAAGAAACCGACATAAGCTTCGTTCAGCTTATATAGGTACCACAACTACAATTATTTTTCTAGCTTTTTTTATAGCCTTAGTAGCTCTAAAAAAAGCTGATCTTCCTCATTATTATAAATATACAGGGATAATTCTTTTTTCAACTGTTTCTGGAATATGGAATACCATGAACTTTATAGGGTTAATAAAATCTTATTCCCATAGTGTATGGGCATATATTTGGGGTAATTTTACAGCTCTTGTAATTGGAATATACTTTCTAAAATTTACAGAGATAAGTTTTATAAGGGAAAATATGGCATATTCCATGGTTCTTGCTTATACTTTGGGAATGCTAGTAACTTTTTTAATACTTTCTTCTTATATTTTGGGAATATTAGGGAGAGAAAAAACTGGAGATTTTGAATATATAAATGCTGCGGGAAGTTATCCCTCACTTATTTTAATAGGGATTTTTTTCAATGTAGGAATCTGGGGACACGTATTTGTAAACTGGCTTTATGGAGATAGTTATATTATTAAAAACTTTTTTATAACTTCTCCCTTCTATGAAGTGACGGTTTTTTATGCTTTTTTTATAAATATACCGACCTTGGTATATTTTCTAGTTTTTATGGAAACCAAATTTTTCCCAGCATATAAAAGATATTATGCTTTTTTGGCTATGAAGGGGGATTTAGAGCAGATAGACAACTCTAAAAAAGAGATGTTCGAAATTTTTAGAAGGGAAATAGAATATATAATGGAACTACAATTTTTCCTTTGTGTCTCAGCAGCACTACTTTCTAAAACAATATTTTACTATTTGGGAATGGATCTATATCTTTTGGATCTTTTTAGAATAATGTTGTTCTCAGCCTTTGCCGCTATGTTTGTTTCGATATTTATAATAATTTTTCTTTATTTTGATGCTAGAAAAGAAGCTCTTATTTTATCTTTTTTTTATGGTATGTCTTCTGTTTTTTTTACATATTTCTTTACAAAATTAGGAAACGATTATTCTGGAATGGGATTTTTCTTAGCTTCATTTTTATCATTGTTAATTGCCAACCAGTTTATAGAAAATATTGAAAACAATCTTAATTATATTACTTTCTACAAGGAAAATTTCTTGCACACAAAGGAGCTTAGATCTTTAAGAGTAGTAGAAAAAATGATGAATCAAAAGCTTTATATACTTTTTGGATTGATACTTTTATTTTTACTTTCAGGATGTACAGCCTATGATAAAACTGGATTTAACAAAGAAACGGGAAGAAACTGGCATACTATGTCTTACTATGATTTAGACGGGTATAATATTGAAGGCTATACAAGGGAAGGTATCGATAAAAAAGGATTTACAAAGGATGGATACCACAAATACAACGAATCTAAATATGATTACTATGGATTTGACGTATCTGGAATTCACCAAGTGACAGGAAAAAAAGAGGATGAAAGAGGGTTTAATCAGGAAAAAATAAATATTTTCACAGGTACAATCTATGACGGGGAAGGTTTTGATTTATCTGGAATCCACAAAGTAACAGGGAAAAAATGGAATGAAGAAGGTTGGACTTGGTATGGGTTGAATGAAAAAACCGAAACTTACTACGATATTGATGGATATAGTAAAGAAGGAGTTAATGAAAAGGGATTTACAAAAGCAGGGTATCATGAAGCTAATAAATCTAAGTATGATTATTATGGTTTTGATGTATCTGGAATACACCAAGTGACAGGAAAAAAAGAGGATGAAAGAGGATTTAATCAGGAAAAAATAAATGTTTTCACAGGTACAGAATATGATAAAAACAACTTTGATCGAGATGGAATTCACAAAGTAACAGGTAAAGAATATGATGAAAAAGGTTGGACTTGGTATGGATTAAATAAAAAAACAGGAACTTACTATGATGTTTCTGGATACACAGTGGATGGACTGGACAAAGATGGGTATAAAAAAGGATACACAGGTCCAAGGAATGTGGAAAATCTGTCTCCAGATGATCCAGGGTGGAGGGACAAGGATGGATTTAATAAGGAGGGGGTATACATAGATGAGTAAAGGAAGAAATACATTATACCTTTTTCTTTTAATTAGTTTTAAAGTTTTTTCTGTTGGAATTGATGAAATGAATTTTTATCTGGAAAAAGAAGAAAAAAGTGCTGTCCAAACATATTTGGAATATGAGATTAAAGGGGATAGAAGAGAAATTAGTTGGGATATAGTTCGTGGAACTTCAGAAATCGGAGAAAAAATTTTCATAGATTATAAAATAGAGAGAAAATATGAACTGAAAAATAAAATAAAGGGCTGGGAAAATGAATTTGCTCTTTATAAAAGACTTTCTGATTTTAAAATTCTTGGAAAAGATTGGAGTCATGACTATGGAGTTTTGGTGGAATATGAGAGGGATGAGGGACCAGAAAGTTTAGGTTTTGATACTCCTAAGGAAAGAATTTATTCTCTTAGATACCGTATGAGAAATTTTGCAAAGATAGGCATGGGTGGAACATACTGGGGAGGAGATTTTCTTTTTTCAAAGGGGGAAAATACCTTAAGAGATGGTTATGGAGTTAAGATAAAATTTTTAGCTGGAACCAAACTAGGTTACGGTCTACAAAACAACCTTCAAATAAGTAATGAATATTTAGATTATGGAAAACAAAAGGGTGCATATCTATTAAGAATTGAAAATACTCTGCGTTGGACATATGAATTGGATAAAAACTGGGCTTTTTCATTGGAAAACAACTTGGATTGGTATAATTACACTGGAAACACAAGTGAAAAAGGGAGTATAAAAATAGAATTAATTCCATATATTCAATATTCTCAGAATATTAACTATTCTCTTAGGGTTTTTGGGAAAATTTCCTTGGGAGGATACAGCTATACTTCTTATAAAAGTGAAACTTTCCAGGAGAGTGAAAGCTCATCTATTTTTAAGGGTGGTATAGGAATAGAATATATCTGGTAAAATTAAAAAACCTCCATTGAACAGGAATATCCCTGTCCAATGGAGGTTTATCTTTTAATCCCTGAAGAAATTAGCAATCTCTTTTTGGCTGGAGTCGGCACAATCAGAGGTATGGACGATATTTCTTAGGGTATCCAATGAAAAATCACCTCTTATGGTCCCTGAAAGTGCGTCCAGTGGAGAAGTGCTTCCTGCCATATTTCTCACGATTTTTATACAGTTTTCTCCTTCTAGAACTAGGAGTACAACAGGGCCAGATGTTATAAACTCTATAAGTCCTGGATAGAACTCCTTTCCCTTATGCACTTCATAATGCTTTTCAGCTCGTTCTAAGGTAATTTTTTCCATTTTCAGAGCCTGAATCATTAGACCTTTTTTCTCGATTCTAGAGATAATCTCTCCAATAAGTTTACGTTCTACCCCATCGGGTT
The DNA here is from genome assembly GCA_051646055.1 of Fusobacteriaceae bacterium. Taxonomy (GTDB): domain Bacteria; phylum Fusobacteriota; class Fusobacteriia; order Fusobacteriales; family Fusobacteriaceae; genus JAGNZR01. The sequence goes on along the minus strand of JBOFCM010000075.1, from coordinate 12,256 downwards.
TTATTATAAGCAGTGTTCTTTCCATGTTCCCCCTCTGATTATTTAGAATAAAGCTCATCTATAACTCTTTCAGCAAGAAGTATAGATGAAGCGGGATTTTGTCCTGTGAAGATAGGGACATCGGCAACCACGTGAGGCTGAAAATCTCCATCAGCTTTAGAATATTTTCCTCCCAGTTCTTTGATTTTACTCTCTAGAAGAAATGGCACTACCTCTTGAAGACCTACAGCCCTTTCCTCGGTGTCAGAAAATCCAGTTAGCCTTCTGTTTTTAATCAGAGCCTCTCCTGTTTCATCGTTAATTCCTCCCAAGAGAGCAGCCGGTCCATGGCACACTGCTGCAACTATTTTTCCATGGTTGAAGAAATCTGAAAGAAGTTTAGCATTTTCTTTGCTCTGAGCCAGATCCCACATAGGTCCGTGACCACCTGGATAGAAAATGGCATCGTATTGATGGAAGTCAACTTTGTCTAGACTGATAGTTTTTTCAAGTATCGCCATATCATCTTCTAGGAATATTTTTACCATGGGATTATTATGAGAATCCTCTAAACTGCCTGGATCCAAAGGAATTTTACCTCCCTTAGGAGAGGCTACTGTAATTTCTATTCCTCTGTTCCTAAAAGTAAAATAGGGTTCTGCAAATTCAGAAAGCCATAGACCTGTTTTTTTTCCAGTGTTTCCCAAATCTCCGTGGGATGTAACTACAAACAATATTTTTTTCATAAAAAACCTCCTGAAAATAAAGCTAAAATAAAATATCTCTACTCAGTTATATATACCGACCAGTAGAAAAAAATCCTTATTTAAATTTTTTCTAAACATTTAAAAAGGAAATGATTGACAAAGATATAATATACAGTGTATATTTTAAAGAGAATATTTTTTTTATTAAGGAGGGAGACTATGAAACAAAAAATGTCGTTGACAAACAAAATTTTTACAGGATTAATCTTAGGGATGATTGCAGGATTGATTCTGCATCCGATGAGAGATAATCTCATAGTAAAAAAATATCTTTTAGATTTTTCATTTAATCTGCTGGGATCTGGATTTATACGGGCTATAAGAATGGTTGTAGTTCCTCTGATCTTCTTTTCTCTTACAGTTGGAGCAGCTGGAATTGAGGATATTAAAAAACTTGGAAGAGTGGGAGTGAAAACAGTAGGGTTCTATCTTATGACTACAGCTGTGGCAATCACTCTAGCTATAGGGGCTGCCAATATTACCAATCCGGGAATAGGATTTAATCTAGCTAGTCAGAAGGTGGAAGCAGTAAATATTGCAGAATCCAAGCCCTTCGTAAATATCCTCTTGGACATGATTCCTATAAATCCCATTGAGGCAATGGTGAAGGGAGATATGCTAGCTATAATATTTTTCTCTATAATGTTTGGGGTTGCCATGGCTATACTTGGTAAAAAAGCAGCTGGGGTGAGAAAAATTTTTGAAGAGGGAAATGATATTGTGCTGAAGATAGTTGAGCTTATAATGCTTGTGGCACCTTTTGGAGTATTCGGACTTGTGGCGAAAACCTTTACCACAATAGGTTATTCTGCATTCCTGCCTCTTATGAAATATTTTATGACGGTTTTAGCTGTTCTGCTGATTCATCTCTTTCTGGTATATATGGGGATGCTGGTATTTTTTGGAAAATATAATCCTGTCCAATTTTTCAAGAAATTTATCCCTACAATGGTAGTAGCATTTTCCACATCTAGTAGCAATGCTACAATTCCTGCCAATTTAAAGACTATGCAGGAGAAATTTGGAGTTTCTAAATCGATCTCCTCATTTACAATACCTCTTGGAGCTACAATCAACATGGACGGAACTGCTATAATGCAGGGAGTGGCCACAGTATTTATAGCCCAAGTCTATGGAATAGATCTGACTTTGGGGAATTATGTGACAGTGGTTGTAACAGCAACTCTTGCTTCTATAGGAACTGCAGGAGTTCCAGGTGTGGGACTTATCATGTTGGGAATGGTTCTGACTCAATTGGGGCTTCCTTTGGAGGGTATAGCTCTTATAATGGGTGTGGACAGACTGCTGGATATGGTGAGAACTGTTGTAAATATAACAGGAGATGCTGTATGTACCCTTATCATAGCTCGTTCTGAAAAAGAGGAGTTTATCTATGAAGAGGATGTAGATGGAGAACTGGCGGATGTTGAATAGGAAAACATGCTGAAGTAAAAAAGGGAAAAGAGTCTGGACGATAAGGAAAGGCTCTTTTTCATATTATTAAGATATTTTTTAGAGGAAAATCTAATGAAGGTTCCAAAATATAGATAGTTGTTAAAAATATTTCGGAGGTTTAAAATATGCTGATAAAAAAATTAAAAAGTCAGATGGGAGAGAGCAGATATGATTGGCTCTATTCTCTTCATCATTTTTCTTTTGCAGATTATTATGATCCCAAAAATATGGGAATAGGGCCTTTGAGAGTCATCAATGATGATGTGATAGCACCTCACAATGGTTTTCCCAGACATCCTCATAAAAATATGGAAATTTTAACATATATATTAGAGGGAGCCATAACCCATCAAGACAGCATTCACAACAAAAAAATGAGGGTGGAGAAGGGTGCTGTCCAATATATGAGTGCAGGAACAGGAGTTGCTCATTCTGAGATGAATGAAGAAAATGTGGGTACAAGACTGGCCCAGATATGGGTTGTTCCAGATAAAAATAATTATGAGCCAGTTTATGGTCAGGTGGATTTTAAATGGGAAGAGAGGATAAATAAGTTTCTTCATATAGCTTCGGGAGATAACAGAGCACCTATCAAGATTAATCAGGAGATAGATATATATGCCCTTTATCTTCAAAAAGACAGAAAGATTGACTTTGTGCCTGAGAAGGGATATGAGTATTATATAGCTTTTTTTCAGGGAGAGGCCAAGGTCAATAATCTTAATGTGGAAAAGTATGAGGCTGTTATAGGTGATGAAAAATTTGAGCTGACTGCTGTGTCAGATATCCACATAATGCTTTTTCATATGAAAAAAAGGGTTGGTGAGACAGATGAAAAACAGATTTAAGTACCTGATAATTTCCATTATTTTTCCAATGGGAATTGTGTACGGAGGAGATGAGATGAAGAGTGTAAAAATTTTAGAGAGATGTCCAGGCAGTCCCAACTGCGTAGTTTCCTTGGAAGAGTTCAGGGAAGATTCCCACTATATTGAACCTATATTTTTTAAGGAGGAAACTTCTCAAGAGGTCAAAGATAAATTATTAGGAATTTTAGAAAAAATCGGTGGGAAGGTTGTGGAAGAGGAAGAAAGTTATGTGAAAGCTCAGTTTTCCAGTAAGGTATTCAGATTTAAGGATATCGCCCAGTTTGTAATTCTCCCTGAAAAAAATATGATTATGGTAAGATCAGAAGCTGAAACAGGGTGGTCAGATTTCGGAGTGAACAGAAAGAGAATGGAAAAAATAAGAGATGAATTTTCAAAATAGAGAAAGAGAGTCTGCCCCCTAAAGGTCAGACTCTCTTTCTATTCTCCTATATGGAATATTTGAATCCCATATTATAGAATAAATTGTCTTTGTTTCTTGCTGCGACTCTTGAAGAACCGTTATTGTTGCTATAGAATCTAGTTCTATCAGTGTACCACTCGTAGTGGATCTGGAACAGAAGAGTAAATGAGTTGTTTATGTAATAGTGACCGTTAATTCCAACTCTGTCCTTATCGTACTTTCCATCTCCTCCGTTTGAGTTTGGATTACGACCTGGTCTGTTTCTCTCCCCATTAAATCCGAAGTAGACATGAGGTTGAAGCTGAAGTTTTCTAGTAGGATTCCAGTGGTATCTCAATCTGATTTCGTCTAGTTTTGTCTCGTAGGCAAATCTGTTTTCCTCGTTAAAACTGTTTGAGTATGCAAGAGATACACCGTGTTTTCTGTTGAATGTGTATCTTACTCCACCCTCTAATCTCCATTTATCTCCAGTGTTTGAAGCTGTTGTTCCTGTTCTATCCAGATAATATTTTCCATAGAAACCTCTAGTATAGATCATCCAATTTTTGTTGAATTTATAATCCATTTTAGGATATAGTCTTAGCTCGGTATTTTTAACTATACCACTGTATCTGTACCCGCCATAGCTAGTCTCTCTAACTCCGTACTCAGGTCTGAATCTGAAGTTTCCAAATATCCAGTCATTTCCTACATACAGCTCTCTAGAGATAACATTACTCTCCTGTTTAACTCCGCTGCTTACCTTGTCGTTGTAGTTTCTGTAAGAGTATCCCCCTCTGATTGAAAACTCAGAATCTTGGAAAGGTTTTACAGTAACTTCAGTATATGGTTCCCAGAAATTTTTAGATGCTCCTGCTGTTATATCTGTGTCATGGTACTCTTTTCCCTTTACACCAAACTCGAAATCAGCTCTTATGTCAGAAACTTTAAAATCTTTAAAAAGATTTATAAAAGAATCAGCAGCATAGGATGGAACTGATAAAAGAGTCATAGCTGAAAGAAGCAGTGCTATAATTTTTTTCTTCATAATAAATTCTCCCCTTTTAATTTTATATATAGGGAGATGATAACATAAAAATATGACTTAATTATGACATTTTATAATTTAATGAAAAAAATAAAGAGATCTCTATCGATTTCAATTCCAAACTCCTTTTTCGAGACTTGAAGAGCTCTTTTGACTATGGACAATCCCAGTCCGCTTCCCTCGATTCCCATTTTTTTCACTTTACTGTCTCTTTTAAAGGGTTCCCAAAGCTGGTCAGGAGATAGGGGTTTATGTATCAGAGAGTTGCTTATTTTCAATACTCTGTTTACAACTGTGATATCTAAATTTTCTCCATAGGGAGAGTATTTGAATGCGTTTTGAATGATGTTATCTAGGGCGATTTTTAGAAGTTTTTCGTCACCTAAAATTTTTTCTTCTCCTATTTTATTGAGAACTTGAATATCCTTTTCCAGTTCCAAATCTTCATATTTCTCCAAAGACTGAGAGATCAGAGAGGAGAGGGAAAGCTCTTTTTCCTCCAGGGCATAGCCCAAAGATTTAACTTTAGACAGATTCAGAAGATTTACTAGAAGAGAGTTTAACTCCTGAACTTTTAGAGATATAATCTCGAGATTTTTTCTCTCCTTATCCTGAGAAAAATCTCTATTTTTTAAGAGTGTCTGTACAGAGGTATCTATGACGGTCAGAGGTGTTTTTAGCTCATGGGAGGCATCACTTACAAAGGAATTGAGATTCTCCATGGATTCCTGAAGATTTTGGGACATCTGCTGAATGCTCCTGCTCAGGTCTCCTATCTCATCTTCTCTATTGATCTCTATTCTATCTAAAAATTTGAGGTTAGATATCATCTGGGCAGAGGTGTTTAAAGTTTTAATATCTTTGACAAAAGCCTTAGAGAAAATATAGCAGATGATTCCGCTGAGGAGTATAGATATTATAGTCGTTATGACATTAAATATATTCATCTCATTTCGATAGGTGCTGACAAGGGCAAGGGAAGTCCTTAGAATTAAAATTTTTCCGTCAGAAAGAGTTTCCTTGTAGATCAGTTGAGTATTGCCAATTTTAGGAATTTTAACAACATGAAATATCTCATTTTCAAGATATTCAATATTTTGAAGTATCTGTCTGCCCTCTCCGCTCTGAATTTTTTGATTAGGAGTAACAAAAGTAGCCTGTACTCCCTTCTCAGATCTGAGATGTTCTATATAGTCTTCCAATTTTCCAGGATTTTTTTCCAGGGTTAAGATGGTACTCTTTATTTGAAGAAGAGAATTTTTTTTTCTTTCAGTGTAGAAAGAGTTCATGAAAAAAATATCCAGAAGATATCCTATAATAGTTGTGATTATTACGATGGACATGGATAAGATCATAAGTTGTTTAAGAAAGTTATCTCTAATTTTTATCATTGAAACAGTACCCTATTCCTCTCATAGTTTTTATAAAACTGCCATAATCTCCCATTCGTTCCCGGACTCTCTTGACGAGAGTGTCTACAATTCTGTCATCTCCAAAATAGTCATACCCCCAAATTTCGTTTAGCAGCTGTTCTCGACTCATGGTAACTCCTCTGTTTCTGATGAGGTATTCTAGAAGAAGAAGCTGTTTTTTTGTGAGTTCTATATTTTCATCTTTGATGGAGAGTGAGAGATTTTTAAAATCAAAAGTCAGCTCTCTGTTCTGGTAGATAGCGAATGATGAGGTCTTCAGGATTTTTTTGAGTTTTAGAGTGAGAACCTTGAGACTGAAAGGCTTTGTTATATAATCTTCTGCACCCAGTTCTAATCCTTGAAGCTGGTCGATTTCAGAATCCCTGGCCGTCATCATGACTATGGGAGTTTGAGAGGTTTCCCTTATCTTTTTATAGATATCCCAGCCTTGAATATCCGGAAGATTTATGTCTAGTAGTATCAGATCTATTTTTTTACTGAAAAAAATATTTAATCCCTCTTTTCCGCAGTGACTTTTTTCCACATGAAAATTTTCGCTTTGGAGGTGCTGTTGTAGAAGGAGTGCCAAATTTTCCTCGTCCTCAATAATTAAAATATTTTTCATATATGTTCTCCTTAAATATATTGATATTGAGATAATTCTAACAGATTATGAAAAAAACGTCAAAAAGTAATTGATTTTAAAAGATAAACATGGGATAATCGGAGGAAACTATATTTATATATATAAATTAAAATACGGGGAGAAATAAAAGAATTATGAAAAGAAAAATGATGTTGGCATTATGTTTGATTTCACTGGGTTCATTGGCTAGAGCGGAGGAAAAAATTGAAGATACTGTTTCAGATGAGATTATTGCAAATGTTGGGGAGCAGGAGAATAATTTCAGTTTTAAAAATAGAAAAAGAGGAGGGATGAAATTTGAAAAAGTAGATACCTACGATTTCATAAATGAATCCCAGGAGCTTGGTCTCGGTGGTTTTGCTGAGGTGGGAGTAGATGTCTATGATTTTGAAAATAAGGTAAAGGCAAAAAGTTTTGCAGAACCATATATAAAGTATGAGATAAATCCGATTAAAGGATCAAATTTCTATATAGACGGAAAATTAGGGCAGAGATATCAGTATAACAGAGCCTCGGATAAGCAGGATAACAGAGAATCCTATGAAATTTATGCCGGAAATATATATGAAAAGGGAAGATTCTTTATCAACTATAAATTCGGAGTCAGACATCAGGAATTTGACACGGGAGATTATATAAATAAAGCTTCATGGGACTCATCTCAGGAAAGATGGGTATGGGCATCTCCAAACGGATCTCTGGAGAAGAGAACAGAGTGGAGATTTATTCCTAGAATGTCATATACATTCAATGACAAATGGAGCTGGTTCCTGAGAGGATACATGGCATATGTTGATGCAGATCTGTCTTCTAAGCAGGTTCAGGGATCTGGAAATGCCGGTGGAACCGGAGGAGGAACTGGAAGCGGTTCAGGTTCAGGTAGTGGAACTGGGTCAGGAAGCGGATCTGGTGGTGGAAATAAGCCTAAAAATATACCTGCACCTCCTACAAATTATCCAAAATATACAGGGGTAAGTTCTGAATCAGGTTATGCTCACAGATTGGAATCTGGAATGGCATACAGAGTGAATAGAGATTTCAGATTATCCCTTTCAGCTGTAAATGCCAACTATACTGGAAGCTACTCTCAGGAAGAGATGGATTGGCTGGGAATAGGAAAGGCAGAATACAGACTCTATAACAGCAGAAAACTTTTCTCTGAGCTGTATATGTGGGCTTTCTGGATTCCAGAAGTAACAACAAAATCTGGAGGAAAATCCAACGATTTCCACAACGAATCCGCATATAGATTAGGATTTAAAAATGAGTGGAATTTTGCAGAAGGATGGAGCTTGAGACCAGAAATATTTGCTGTTTACTACAAAAAGAATGCTGGTGGAGGAACTGGAACTGGAGGGGGAACAGGACAGGGACAGATTGCTCCTTCAAGACAATGGGAATTTGAAATGGTATACAGGCTGGGTCTTAGATACTATTTCTAATAGAAAATAAATATCCCGGAACTGATTTTAACTTCAGTTCCGGGATATTTGTTTTGGATGTTATTAAAACTTTAAAACTTCTCCATTTTCAGGAATAATTATATTGGTAACTCCAGATTTTTTAATTTTTTCTTTTAAATCTGTTCTAGTAACTGTACTGTGATCAGTACTCTCCATATGTACTGCGATAACTTTAGCCTTTGGGGCTAGTTTTGCTATCTCTATTGCCTCTTCAGCTCCCAGTAATAAAGTATATTTATCTATATTATCCTCAATAGGCATTCCCATACTTCCAAACATTTTTTTGTCTTCAGATGAAAGAGGGACCTGAGCTTTTGCAGGATGAATAATTATTATATCTGGGTTAACTTCCTTTATACGTTTTTTTAAATCCTCTGTTAAAACTGTGTCTCCAGTCCAAAAAATAGTAGAGTTGTCCTCTGCTTTTAAAACATATCCTGAAACTTCTCCCACGACTGGAAGTAAGGAATCTATGTCGATATGCTTAACTCCAAATCTCTCTATGGAGATTCCTTCCCAATTAATTTTATCTTCTACAGAAGTTATGTTTTTAAACCCCAATGCTTTTAAGCCCTTTGTATCAAAAGGTTGAACAAGGAGGGGAATATCTTTGCTAAGAACTTCGACAGCTTTTTCATCAAAATGGTCAGAATAAGCAAAGTCCAGTTTTCCATTTTCAGGAATATGGGTATGGGAAACTAGCACTGCATTCACATCTTTAATCGCCTCTTCAGCAGATACAGGCAATTCTGAAGTCGGGCTGACCAATCTATTTTTATTCTCCTTCAAATATCCATAATAAGAATTTTTTGGAGCCAATAATGGATCTGTTAAAATTGTTTTCCCGTTGTATTTTATTCTCATTGTGGCATTTCTTAAAAGTTGTATCTCAGTATCTGTCCCCTTTACCTCAGCACTTAACAGCTGTGAACTTCCTGCCAAAATTAAAATTCCCATCATTAGCGATCTTTTAAATATTTTATTCATGTGAATCTCCTCCTATTCAGTACCTCCATAGGTACTATTTTGTTTTTAAAGTATATATTTTTTAATTCCAGTAGACTTTGTATTATCCTTCGTTATCATTTGTTACCAATTGCGATCACATTGATATAATACATCTTATTTTGATTCTTGTCAACAACAAAATGAGAATAAATAAAAATCCCTCCAGAAACGGAAGGATTTTAAAGTTTTTATATTAAATTTATATTATACTCTTCAAGCAGCTTAAGTATGTTTTTATCAGGCCTGGCTTCAGTAATGAGCCCATCAAAATCGATTAAGTTAGAAAAAATAAAGTTTGAGATGGTTTCAAATTTTTCATTAGAAGTTATTAGAAATCTTTCTTTAGAAATTCCCATAATGGTACTTTTAGTGATAGCCTCTTCTGAAATTCCTGTCCCCACATACCCGTCACAAAGAGTAATTCCATTGCAACCTATAAAAGCTTTATTGCAACGATATTTCTTAATCTGTTCTATTGAATAGGAGCCGATACTTCCACCGACTATCGGATTGAAATCTCCTCCTACAAAAATAAATTTTATTTTTGAATCCATAGGAATAAGAGATGATATCTCAAGCATATTTGTTATCACCGTAATTGATTTATTGCCTTCTATTACCAGCTTGGCTATCATATAAGAGGTTGTAGAAGCATCTAAAAAGATAACTTCATTATCCTGGACCAAATCAAAAGCCTTTTTAGCGATAATTTCCTTCAGTTCAGCATCTTTAGTAATACGGCTGCTGAAACTTTCAGGCTTAATAAAAGACAACTTTAATTTTATGGCTCCCCCGTATGTCCGCTGAAGAAGCTTCATTTTCTCTAGAACTTGCAGATCTTTTCTGATCATACTTTCACTTATCTCAAACTTTTTACTCAGATCTTTTACCAATACTTTCCCATTCTCATCCAAAATTTCTAAAATTTTTTTATGACGTTCCTCTATAAACATGTGATCTCCTGTCTTAATTTTTTATTCTCATTTATTATCAATATAACACAAAAAAAGAAAAGATACAATTGATAAAAAATGATAAAATTTAACCTATTAGATTATGGTTTTATGTAAACAGGGTAAAAATCATGGAGAGGAATAGGATAAAGGTTAAATCCTCCTATATCTTTCTGGATTCCCACGGCTAAAGCCCTGTAATGGAGCAAGACATTGGGAACATCTTTTAGGATAATCAGCTGAATCTCTTCATAGAGTTTTTTCCTTTCTTCCTGATCTGTTGCGGTTCTGGCTCTCTCTAGGAGCTCATCTACCTTTTCATTATGGTAAAAACTCCGGTTTCCAGGAGCACCTGCCGCCTTGGAGTGGTACATGGGATAGAGTCCGTAATCGGCATCTCCCGTCACACTTCCCCATCCGCCTAGAAACATCTCATGCTCCCCCTTGGATGTAAGATTCCAGTAGGCACCGCTCTCTGTTACCAAAATTTCAGCCTGGATTCCTATTTTTTTCAGATCTGACTGAATTATTTGGGCTGTCTGCTTTTCAGCTTCTCCTGCCATAATATTGATAGAGGTTGTGAATCCGTTTTGTAGTCCTGCTTCCCTTAGGAGCTCTTGGGCTTTTTCCAGATTGTATTCGTAGGCCTTCGTCTTACCTGTGAAACCGAAAACTCCTGGAGCTATGGGAGAAGTGGCGATATTTCCCCCTCCTGACAGAACTACATCTATTATACTCTGTTTATCTACTGCATAATTTATAGCTTTTCTCACTCTCACATCGTTAAAAGGAGCCTTCTCTGTGTTGAATCCCAGATAAGTGAGTGAGATAGAGGGCTTCCTGAGGAGTTCTAGATTAGGATTGTTTCGGATACTATCTTCGTCCACAGAACTTATTCCCAGGGCTATATCTACCTCCCCTGTTTCCAGTGCAATGGTTCTGCTGCTGGCTTCGGGAATATTTCTGAAAACCATGGTTTTGAATTTTGGAGGTTCCAAGAAATAATTATCATTTCTTTCCAGGATAACCCTATCTCCGCTTCTCCATTCTGAGAATTTGTAGGGACCGGTTCCGATGGGAGATTTTTGGGAATTTTCCTCATTTTCTGTAAGGTGTCTCTTACTTACAATTCCCAGAGCAGGATGAGAAAGATGTGTCAGCAGAGGTCCGAAGGGAGTTTTAGTGACCATGTTTATTGTATAGTCATCCACTATATCTATTCTCTCAATGGGAGGCAGTACAAAACTGATTCTGGGAGATTTTGTCATTCTTTGGAAAGAAAACTCCACATCTTCGGCTTTCATCTCATCTCCGTTGTGGAATTTTACCCCTTTTCTAAGTTTGAACTGGACAGTTCTGTCATCAAGACTTTTCCATGACTGGGCAAGTCCCGGATATATTTTCATCTGGCTGTCAGATTCTACCAGTCTGGAGTAGATCTGTCTGTTTATTCTCAGAGAAAATCCGTCATTTCCCATATGGACATCTAAAGTTTTCGGCTCCCCCTCTTGGGCAATTATCAGTTCCTGTCTTACCTCTTTTTTTATATCTGATTTTTCAGAGTTCTGCTCCTTGTTTTTTTTCTCACTGCAGCCCGAGAAAAACAGAGCAGAAAAAGTAATGGCAGTTAAAATTAATTTTTTCATCTTCCCCCCCGTTTTGTCACTAGTATAAATATTTTAGTAGCTCTTTTAAACTCTGAATCTCATAAGTTGGTTTTATCTCTCCGCTCAATCCATGTTTCTGAGGGTTATAAAGGCAGGTATCGATTCCGAAGTTTACCCCTCCCTTTATATCTGAACTGAGGCTGTCTCCAATCATGAGAATTCCCTCTTTGTCCTCTATACTGTTTTTTTTCAGAGTGAGTCTGAATATTTCAGGATTTGGCTTGGAAACTCCCACCTCTTCAGAGATGATTATATCCTTAAAATAGGGTGCAATGACTGAGTTTCTGATTCTTCCCATCTGAACCTTTGTAAGTCCGTTTGTTATTATGAAAAGTTGGAATTTTTTATGTAGCTCTTTTACAAGCTCCAGACTCTCATCAAACAGAATGGAGGATTTAGAAAGGTTTTCCATATAGCTATGGGCAAACTCATGTGCATCCAAGTCAAAGTTCATACCTTTGCAGAATCTTCTGAATCTCTCCACCTTGAGCTCTGACTGAGTTATCTCTCCCTGTTCCAGTTCCTTCCATATTTTAGTATTTATCTCCTTGTAAATTGGAAGATGGTAATCTTCTCTGTAATCTATTTC